>NZ_SCMZ01000028.1:0-52563 GCF_005503285.1 Sphingomonas sp. 2SG | reverse complement strand
CTATGAAGGTTAATGACAAATTCGCGCGACCGAGGTTTGTTCGTCGCTGGCGGCGAGCCTGTCCAGTTGACCCAGATGTGGTCATCCACGGCACAATCCGCGCTTCCTCAAACCGGACGTTTGTTCATCGGCTGGCGAAGAGCTCAACGGCATCCGTAGGCGCGTCCGGTCCGAAGAAGCGCGAGAGGTTGGCGGCGCTGCGCTGTGCGACCGGACCGCTGCGCGCGAACATGTCACTCTCAAAAGCAGCCACCGCACCTTCGCGGTCACCTGAGCTGTGGACCAGTGCATGCCCCAGCTCCGCGCCGTCAAGCATAGCAAGGTTTGCACCTTCACCTGCAAAAGGTGACATCAGATGCGCCGCGTCACCCAACAGCGTGACGCCCGGCGCTCGCGGCCAAGTGAGCAAAGGAGGCAGCGCGTGAATGGGACGCACGACCGGCAGCACGTCGCTGCCGGCGATCAGCGCTCGGAGCGGCGGTGCCCATCCATCAAATAAGGCCGCTACCCGCTTGGTCGCGGAACCCACGTCGTTCGTCAGCCAAGCCTCCGGCCGGTTTACCGCGACATAGGTATGGATGCTCCCGTCGGCGTTGCGGTGCGCCAGGATGCCCTGACCAGGCGCCACCGCCATAAGCGTACCCGAGCCTATCACCGCCGCCGCGGCGTCCGCGCGTGGATCGTCGGCAGCTAGGTCAAGCTCGAGGAAGCAGGTGCCAGTATACATAGGGCGGGCAGCGGTCACGAGCGGCCGGACCCGGGACCAGGCGCCGTCCGCGCCGACCAGCAGCGTCGCCTCCGTCTGCGAGCCGTCAGCGAACACGACCGCGTGGCGACCGCGTGCGATCGGCTGGATCGAGACGACCTTCTGGTCCCAGCGAACCATGCCGGCGGGCAAGGCATCCAGCAGCATCCGGCGAAGCTCACCTCGGTCCACCTCCGGCCGTGCCGAGGCGCGGTCGCCAGGCCGGTCGAGCAGCACCGTGCCGGCTTGATCGACAATCCGCTTGGCATCCTCGCCCGGCCGCACCAATCGCCGGAAGGCGTCGAGCAGACCGACCGTGCGAAGCGCACGCTGGCCGCTGTGCTCGTGCAGGTCGAGGAGGCCGCCCTGCGCTCGCGCATCTGGCGATACCTCTCCTTCGTAGACGGTGACTGCTATCCCGTGCCCGTGTAAAATGCCGGCAAGCACCAGGCCGCCCAAACCTGCGCCGATGATGGTGACGTGTTCTCGCATGTGTACGCGCTCCTCGCTCACACGGGTCGCGCGCGCGCCGAAGTTTATGGAGCCGCTGGCCGGCGAAACCGCCTGCCTGTGCGCGAGGGGTGGTCACAACCAGGCCATCGTTTTTTGCAGCGTGATCTAATTAGGACGAGATCACGTTTCAGGCAATCGCAAGGTGATGGGCTCAACGACCCAATTCCGGTCGTTCTCGACGCATCTGTCGCTTCCCAACTTCCGACATTCGTAAACGGGCACCGACACTCCGTTTGGACTTTTGCGATCGCCGCGTCGACCAATTGCCGGATCGTCTTGGTCAGGATACACCGTCCCCGCTGACCTGCTCCGCTGGAGACGGCCGGCATGATCGCGTCGGTGCCCCGAGAGGGGCTTAATAGGGAACGCGGTGAAGGTGGTTCGCTGCCTGAATCCGAGGCTGTCCCTGCAACTGTAAGCGGCGAGCGCGATGCATATCGCTTCTTCCTTCACTGGGAGGGGCAGCCACTGGGCCGGACGTTACCTCATAAAGGCCTGGGAAGGCCGTGCATCGTGTGATGACCCGTGAGCCAGGAGACCTGCCGGCGTCTGGTCGCTCTTGCCTGGCCCAGGGGGTGGCCGCGGCACGGTACTCCGTCGAGCGACGACGTGTGCGGTGGGGACCGCACAGGCATGCGTGCCGGTCGCGATGGCGTCCGGCTGGCGCGGATGTCGGCCGTTCGCGGGAGGTCCCTGCCGGGTTCGCTCGACGCCCCGGGGATTACCGTAATGCTGTTCCTGTCTTCTCGCCTCGCGTTTGCGGGCGCTTTGCTGTCACCTGTTGTCGCAGCACCGCTCAATGCGCAGTCTTTGCCTGCCTCCGACAATGAGGACATTCTGGTCGTCGGCCAGCAGGCGCGCGACACGCTCACCACGCCGAACGCGACCGGCAGCCGCCTGGGCCTCACGCCGCTCGAGACGCCCGCGACGATCTCGGTCATCGATGGCACCACGATCCGCGCACGTGGCGACCTATCGGTGATCGACGCGACAAGCCGTGCGCCGGGCATTAGCAACGCCGGCAACCCCGGCAACGGTGGCACCGCGCTCGCCGCGCGGGGCTTCAGCGGTCAGGGATCCGTGCTCCAACTCATCGACGGCATCAGGCTGTTCCCGGCTGCCGGCACGATCACCTTTCCGACCGATCCGTGGATGGTCGAGCGGATCGACATCCTGAGCGGCCCAGCCTCCGTGCTCTACGGCCAGGGCGCGCTGGGCGGTGCGGTGAATGTCCTGATGCGCAAACCCGATACGCAGCGGACGCAGGTGGAGGGCGAGATCGGCTATGGCTTGCAGGACAGCTTCCATGTCGCGGCGGGCGCCGGCGGGCCGATCACCGAGCGCCTCTCCTACCGCATCGATGGCAGCTATCGCCGATCGGATGGCTATGTCGATCGTGGCCAGTCGCTCAGCCATGCCGTCTCGGGCACGCTGCGCTGGACACCGACCGATACGTTCGTCGTCACCGCGCGGGACGATTACGGAGACCAGAATCCGATGCGCTATTTCGGCACGCCGCTGATCGAGGGACGGCTCGACGACCGCATCCGGGACCGCAACTACAACACACGCGACGGCTTTATCCGCTACCGCGACAACCGCACCAGCCTGCAGGTCGACTGGACGCCAAGCAACGCGGTCACCGTCAGCAACCAGGCCTATCGTCTCACCTCCAAACGCTCTTGGCTCAATCTCGAAAGCTATTGCTGGATCGCTGACGACGGCGTCTGTTCCAACGGCAGCGGCAACACCAGTACACCCGGCCGCATCCTGCGCACCGACATGACCGGGATCGTCCACGACCAGACGCAGTGGGGCGATCAAGGCAGCGTGACGCTCAGGACGGACGTCGCCGATGGCGTCAGCAACGACCTTGTGATGGGCTTCGACGTCAACCTCATCAAACTGACCTACTCCCACAATTTTGGCTCTGACCCGCAGGTCTTGGAGGTCGATCCCTTCGCGTTCGATCCCGGTCTGATCACCGACACACAGGGAATCGCACCGCGCTATCGGACGCGCACCACTGAATATGCCGTCTCTGCCGAGGATCGACTGAAGCTCGGCACGCATGTCTCGATCGTTGGCGGCGTCCGCTACGAGCGCGACACGATTCGCCGCTGGTCGATCGACTATCCGGGCGGCGCGAGCACCGAGACGTTCGTGCTCGACAAGCGGCTGCACAACGTGGCCTGGCGGATCGGGAGCGTCTATCAGCCGATTCCGACGGTGTCGCTCTATGCGCAATATGCTACCGGCGTGGACCCGCTGGGGACGCTGACGACCTATTCGACCGGGCAGGTGCAGTTCAGCAACGCGGTCGGCGACCAGGTCGAGGTCGGCGCCAAGGCGATGTTCCTCGACGGGCATGGCGCCGCAACGCTCGCCGCCTATCGCATCGTCAAGAAGCGCCTGCTGGCGCAGCTGACCCCGACGAGCCCGGTCGAGCAGGTCGGCCAGCGATCGGCCAAGGGTATCGAGGCTGCGATGTCGCTCGATCTGCCTTACGGCGTCGAGATCGATGCAAACGGCAGCGTACTCAACGCGACGTTCGACGACTTCGTCTCTGGCGGCTCGAGCTTCGACGGCAATACCCCGCCAGACGTCCCCGAGACGCTTGCCAATCTCTGGCTGCGTTGGAACGCAACGCGCTCGCTCCAGGCGCGTGCCGGGCTACGCTACGTCGGACGTCGTTATTCGGACAACGCCAATAGCTTCCGCGTCCCCAGCTACACCACGGTCGATGCCACGCTATCCTTTGCGGTGACACCACGCCTCGCGGTCGATATCCACGGCTATAACCTGTTCGACCGGGACTATGCGCTCAGCACGTACAATAGCCAGCAGTGGGTCCTTGGCCGTCCCCGCTCGGTCGACGTGTCACTTCGTGCCAGCTTTTAACGCGCTCAGGTGGCCGGGGCTTGGCAAGAGTCCCCGGCGCTGGCTGTACCTCGTTCATCGCTGGATCGGCATCGCCAGTTGCCTGTTCTTCGCCATGTGGTTTCTGTCCGGGCTGGTGATGCTCTACGTGCCCTATCCCTCCCTCTCGCCAACGCACAAGCTGGCTGGGAGCGAGGCGATCGACTGGGCAGCATTGAACGTGCCGCCCCCGCTAGACGGCGGACGGCTACCGCAGGAACTGTTGCTCGAGATGCGCGACGGCACGCCTGTTTGGCGCGTGACCGGGTGGGATGGGACGCACACCACTTTCGCCGCCAGTCGCGGTACCGTCCTGCGACCAGTCGATGCTCTTTATGCCGGTCGGGTCGCTGGCCGCTTTGGCAACGCACCGACGAAGCACGTAGAACGGCTGACCCGGGATCAGTGAACGGTTGCTGGCGGCTTCGATCGGCACCGTCCCCTTTGGAAGGTTGCGCTTGCCGACGCGTCCGGCACGGAGGCTTATGTGTCTTCGAATACTGGCGCCGTCGTTCAAGTGACCACCCGTCGCGAGCGGTTCTGGAACTGGCTCGGCTCGGTGCCGCACTGGTTCTATCCGACGGTTCTACGACAGGATCAAACGGCCTGGCGTCAGGTCGTGCTGTGGGTGTCTGGTCCCTGCATCGCCGCGGCGTTCGCGGGGATGTGGATTGGCATACTGCGGACCCGCATCGGCGCACGGCGCTTCAAAGGTGGGCGAATGACGCCCTACAACGGCTGGATGCTCTGGCATCATGTCGCGGGGCTGGTGGGTGGTCTATCCTTGATCGCCTGGATCTTCAGCGGATGGCTGTCGGTCGATCCCGGCCATCTGTTTCGCGGGACGAAGCCAGACGAGGCGGCTATGCGGATCTATCAGGCATCTGATCCGATGCCGGACCTAGCACTCGACCGGCTCCGCATAGCAGGCGAGGGTGCGGTGATAGCGCAGTTGACTGACCATGCGGGAACCCCCCTCGTCCTTCTGTCCTATCACGACGGGCGGCGAGTAGTGTTGAATGCGGTCACACTCGCGCCATCCCAAGCTACAGAGGTGGCGATCGTGAGGGCCGCACGCCAACTGGAGAGTGCTGCGCCGCTACTCTCGGTCCATCGCCTGACGGCGCCCGATGCATATTGGTATGCGGTCGGAACGCGCCCGCATCTGCCGGTTTTGCAGCTGCGATTCGCGGATCCGGCACAGACTTGGCTCTATATCGATCCCGCTACTGGAGAGGTTCTTCGGACGGTCGATGAGCGGCAGCGGACGTACCGCTGGGTCTTCGATCTCCTCCATAAATGGGATCTGAACACACTGACGCTGCATCGCCCGGCTTGGGATGGTCTGATCTGGCTGTTCTCCATCGCCGGTGTGTTGACGTCGATAAGCGGTGTCTGGCTGGGATGGAAACGACTTATACGCTGACTGGGCGGACTCAGATGCGGACGCTCAGGAGGCCTTACCCCCTCCTCAACTTCGGACGCTTGTTCATCACGGACCAAACGAAATTAGCCCCTTAGCAGGACGATCTTACGGTTCACCATCGGTCTTGGTCGCTAGCGCGGCGCTCTCGCGCTTAAGCGGACGCGACACTGGGCAGACCTCTTGGACAAAGCCGTTGAGTGTGTTGGCAAGGCTTTCAGGTACAAGCCGGTAGAAGACGAACTGACCCCGCTTTTCGCTGACGACCAACCCGGCAGCTTCAAGAATCGAAAGGTGCTGAGAGATCGACGGCTTCGACATTGCAAAGCGGGAAGCGATATCTCCTGCGCTCAACTCAGCGTGGGCTAGATAGGCGAGAATTTTGCGTCGGACGGACGACGACAAGGCTTCAAACACGCGCTGCATGATTGGCATTTAGGCAATAAGCTAAGCGTTGACAAACAGCATCCATAATTTAGGTAATATCCTAATTACCGAAGGAGTGAACCTTGGCCTGCTCATCGACCACCCGCATGATCGCGTCCCCGCATAGCGACGCTCGAGCGGGCAAGGTGGAAACTGTCACCGCGTACGCCTGCTGCCGGAAGTGAAATCGCAACCGCTTAACTGCCGGCAGACCAGAGCAAGACTCAATGCGGCGTTGGGGCCCCGATGCGGTCACTCGAACCTCGTTTCCTCGCTCCGTCTTTCTGCCGGTCGTTCAACGTCGCCAGCACCTACCCGGTCGGGCTCTCGGCCGTGAAGGATGAGCAGCACGGCTTGGTCACAGGCTGGAACTCCATCAACTCGATGCGCGTGCCGTCGGGGTCGTAGAGGTTGGTCTGCCACTTGCCGTCCAGGCCCATTTGTGGACCGTCGTGACGCGGGCTCAGGCGATCTTCCCGGTGCAGCGTCGTGACGGCGGCCTGCATATTGGGAACGCCCAAAGATAAGTGGTTAAGTACGCCCAGCTGGCGGGCGTCGACCGTGGTCAGCGGCACGTCCGAACCCGGACCGATCATCATGTATTCCAGCCAGTCCCGACCGTCGGGCGCCTGCTGCGACACCCAGTCGACCTTGTCGGGCTCGAATGCGCCATACCAATACGGCCGGAAGCCGAGCAGGCGGCGGTACATCCCGTCCTGCTTGGCCCGGTCGTGGACGGCGTAGCCGACGTGGATGATGCGCCCGCTAATCGCGCCGGGAACGGCGTTGGCGTCAGCGCTCGCAGATTGCACGAACTGGATCCCGTTGCCTTCTGGATCGCGCAGGGCGAACCAACGATCCCCTTCGGGAGAGCGCTGCATCGCGCCGAGGCCAGAGACGCCTGACGCGGCCAGCCAGGCGCGCAGCGTCGCCGCGTCCGTTGTCGCGTAGGCGACGTGCGCCAGCATGCTGGGGCCCTGTCCGGCGGGGGCGGGTAGCACCTCCACGAACTGGCGCGAGCTCAGATAGTAGCGGACGCCGGCCGGGTTCTCGGGGTCCGTGCCCTTCCGGGCGCCCAGCACATGCGTGTAAAAGTGCTCGGACTTTGCCATGTCCCGAGCATAAACAGCCAGGTGCGAGATGCCGGTGATGCCTGGACGCGGACCCGGCGGCGCCTTGGCCCCGAGCAGAGCGGCAGCTGCACAGGCAAGAACTGTGATACGACGGGCCATGGCAGCCTCTCCTCACCCGGCCGCGTTTCGGGCCGTGGCTGGCAGCCTAGGCAGCGATGTAGGCACTGTCACGTGCTGACGTGTTGGTTCTCGTCAATACCGTTGCCGAGGAGTGTGATGCCTTCATCTGCTACGGCGCCGCGTAGGAACAAGAAGCGGTCTCAGTGCCAAACACTGACCCACACCGCCGCTCTTTGGCCCACATGCGGTCATCGGCAGGTCGCTTTCGGTTCCCCACTTTCGGCCGCTCGGAGACTACGAAGCGCCGCGCGAAACCGGCCGCTCGTTCAGCATCACCGACGGCCGATCAACCACATTTCCGAACCGTCGATTTACCGCGGCTGCGTACGCTCGATTGGCCGATCCGACCCAATGGAGATGATCGATGGGGCACTCGCCGATGGACCCCGCCTTTGACGAACTTCGACCCTGGAATGAGGGCCGGCTTATCGGTGCGAAGCGGGCGCTGAAATAGCAACAGGTCTGGGCCATTCGCTTCTGGCTCGACCAGCATAGACGACTGCGCGACCGAGCATTGTTCGACTTCGCCATCGACAGCAAGCTGCGCGGCTGTGATGTGGTCAGGGTGCGGATCGGCGACGTAGTTTCCGGCGGGCGCGTCCGTGACCGCGCCGTCGTGGTTCAGCAGAAAACCAAAAGACCGGTGCAGTTCGAGCTGATGGACACCGCAAGAAAAGCGATGCGGGCTTGGTTGGAGCGACGCGGCGGGACACTGAACAACTTCGTCTTTCCGAGCCGAAACGACTACATGGCTCACATGAGCACGCGCCAATATGCCCGCCTCGTGCACGAGTGGGTTGTCGGCATCGGCCTTCCGGCTCAGGATTACGGGACGCGCTCGCTTCGGCGCACGAAAGCATCGATCATCTACAAGGCGACTGGCAATCTCCGCGCCGTTCAGATCCTTCTCGGCCATGCCAAAATCGACAGCACGGTCCGATACTTGGGCGTTGATGTGGAGGACGCTTTGGAACTGGCCGAACGCACTGAGGTCTGACCTAGCCCACATTCAGACATTCACAGCTTGTTCTTCGCCGCCCAACTTTGGTCATTCGTTCAGCCGCGCGAGACGTACTTCCTTCAGCGTTTTCGGGGGGATCGGCCGATTTCGCTGCCACTGCAGTCGGGCGATGCTGATCGCGCGGTCTAGACGACCCACGCGTCAGGCGCCGCTCGTTTATCTGGCTACACCTGTCGCATGCCTCCATCCACGCAGAGTTCGGCGCCGGTAAAGCTGGCATCGCCGCTGAGGAGGAAGACGGCAGCGGCGGCAACCTCGTCGGCGCGTGCCATGCGCCCGAGCGGAATAGGCTTGATGAGCATCTGCCGCATCTCCTCGGATACCGCAGCCATCATGTCCGTATCTGTCGGGCCCGGCGCGACAACGTTAACGCGGATGCCACGCGGCATGAGCTCGGCCGCCCAGCTTCGCGCATAGGATCGCAGTGCCGCCTTGGTCGCTCCATAGGTACTGAACGGCGTCACGCCCATTACGTCGGCGATCGAGCCGATTAACACCACCGATGCTCCGTCACTCATCACGGGCAGCGCCGCCTGAATTCCAAACAGTGCACCGCGCACGTTGACGGCAAAGTGCCGGTCAAAATGCTCGCCGGTCTCTTCGACTATCGTTGCCGGTTCCGACAATCCGGCGTTCAGCATCAGCGCGTCAATGCGACCATGCAGACGCTTGGCCTCGGCCACCACCCGCTCAAGATCGCCTTGGGTGCGGCAGGCGCACGATCGATGCGACGGACGCCCAATAATAGTCCGTCCGCGCGCGATACCGGAAACGACAGGTTTGGCCGTTTGGCCACGTCTCAGTCGAAGCGCGCCAAATTCCTGATTGTCCGTCGCAGACAACGGAGACGATGCTTCATGAGTTTGATGTCATGAGCATATTCTGGTTCGGGGCAGAACTCGACATAGGGATTGGTGCAGGGTGTTGTGGGCAACGCACTCGAACAGGTTGATACCGTCATAGGCGTTAACGACATGGGCGAAGCTGTCCGCCAGATGGTGGATCGGCGATCCCGCCACGTTCTGGTCCCTCATTCAATGAACGTGCCGGTGGATACCGAGCAGCAGGTCCGTCCGCATGTAGCTGTTCAGGAGCAGCAGCGAATGGGCGGGTGAAACCGGAACCGCGAAGCCCATCCTGTCCTCAGAAGGAAAGAGGCCGTTCTGCGGGGCAGCCGCATTTTTTGCCATCGTCGGATCAGGCGATGGCGAAGAAGACGGCAAGCGCTCGCGTGACCGCCAGCATGGTTTCGGCATCGAGGTGGCCGATCGTCGCCCCGATCTTGTCGCGCTTCACCGACATGGCCTTGTCCACCATGACCTGCGACCGCTTGCGCAAGCCGTTGGCCGGTGTCGGGTCGATCGTCGTGCGGATGAGGGGCGCGTCCACCAGCGTACCCGACACCAGCAGCACCGTGACGGTGCCGGTCTGTTCGAACTGGTCCGACTGGATGATGAGGGCTTGTCGCGGCTTGCCGAAATCACCGGGCAGCGCGATCGTCACCAGGTCCCCCCGGTTCACGCCTCGCCCTCGGGGTCGAGATCGATCAGGGCTGCATCCATGAAGGCGTCCAGATCATGGTCCGCCACGTCGGCCGCCGCGACCACGAGCGCCTGTCGCCGGCATTCCTCCGCGAACCCCGGTCGTCGGGTATCGGGAACCCATATCTGGATGGGGCGCAGACCGGCCGCGCGCAGGGCGTCGCGACGCTTCTGGACTCGTTGTGTCACTGGTGCCGGCACCGGGGTTACTCCAATCCAATCCGTTACATGTAACATAGGCCATGCCAACGGTCGTCGCAAGGAAAACGGCCGGTTGTCTTGTGATCCGCGAACCACCTCGGCGGACGCCGTGTTGACTCCAGAAAAGTCAAGCCGGAAATCAGCGCGCGGTTGGGTGTTTCCTCACGATTTTTAGGTATCGCGTGCGGATGGATCAATATTGTGCGTCCGTCGCACTGATCGTGCGCTGTGTCTCAACGAATGTGCGCCTGCCGCACCCATCCGTCTCACCCAATGCGAGCCGGAAACCACCCTTTATTGCAGTTCCGGGCAATCATCAACGCAAGCTGCTACATCTATAGGGGCTGCGCGATGCCGCGCTGCTGTCGCTCGGCTATGATGCGGGCTTGCGGGTCAGCGAGTTGGTCGTGGTCGAGGAAGAGCGGATCGATCCGCATGACGACGGCTCGGCGCTGCTCTTCATCGCCTCGTCGAAGACCGATCAGGAGGGGCAAGGCGCCTGGGCGTGGCTGTCGCCCGACACCATGCGCCGGTTCGGCGCGTGGCTCGAGGCGAGCGAGATCCGCAGCGGCCCGATCTTCCGGCGGGTCGGGATCGATCGCAGGCGCGCGCGCGGCGGTCCCGCTGATGGCGTATGACGCCATTCCCGGGAACACCCGCCATTGGCAGGAGCGCCTTCGCGGCACGCCGGCGCAGGACGCGCGCATTGTCTACACCGTCGGCACGACCGCGCTCACCCGCCAGGGCGTCAATGCGATCTACCGCCGCGTGGCGTTGGCCGCTTACGATCAGGGGCTGGCCGCCATGCCGGTCGGCGAGGTCGAGGCGGCGGGGCATGCCCTTTCGACGCATTCGCTGCGGGTGGGGCTGACACAGGATCTGTTTGCCGCCGGCGAAGACGGGGTCAGGATCGCGCAGGCGCTGCGCTGGTCGTCGCCATCCACCACGCTGCGCTACGGGCGCAATCTCGCCACGCGCAGCAACGTCGCGGCGCGGGTGCTGGCGTGGGTGCGGAGGTGAGGTCCGTCTCCGCGCATTGGCGGACATACCGATAATTGCTTACCATTGTTTAGCGTCGGATCAGCGCCTTGCCCTGTTTATTGCAGTTCCGGGCGATCATCATTGCGAGCCGCTACACTTAGCGTACGATTTTGACCATTCTCTCACCGGACCCCTCACGGGCGAATACCTCTGGCCCAAGGACGCCAATGCTTAGAGTGTCATTCCGCCCTCAGCCGGAACGGACCCCTGCATGGCCGACTACGATCCCGACGACAAATGGCAGGACGAGTGGATGGAGACCGTTCACCGCGTCGGGGTGGCTCTCTGCGAGAAGCACCTAAGCAATCCGTGGCCGCACATCTCGGCGCTACCAGTAGCCATGAGATATTTGGCGACCGAGCTTTGGCATCGTAGATTCAGCCAAACTAAAATTCGCGAAGCTTTCGAGCTGGCGATCCTAGAGCTGCTTCCCTACGCGGCTGGTTATGAGAAGCGGCTTTGGGAGCTTTCGCCCAATAGCGGACACCTTTTGAACACGGTAATTGGGCGTCATGAGCTTCGCAGGTGAGATCGTCCGTCGTTTCGCACAGCCCGATGGAGCGGTGCACTACTCCATTCGTAGGCGCAGCGATGACTTGTTTCAGATTGTTTATGACGGCGCAAAGCTACCAGACGGTTCGCAACCCGATTGGATGAAAGATCGGGTCTTGACCGGCATCTACGCAACAGTTGATCTCGCGAAAACGAACTCGAACGTCGAACCGGTGGCGACTGGGTCAGGGTCAGTTAGGCCCCGGCCGCCCTCGCCCAGTTGCAGACATTCGGCGTATGCCGTAATCCGCTATTATGCCGGTGAACATTGTCACCTTGATCAGAATGTCCCTTTGGCTGCTACTGGTTGCGGCGGTGTTGGTTGCTCTCTTTTGGTTGATGCTCGTTTTAGTATCCGGCTTTTCGATCTGGACGACTGAATCAAACGTCGCGGGCCTGACCTTACAGGCCGGCCTTCTTCTCTCCCCGGTCGCGTTGTTCTTCGGTCTCAGGCTGTCCAAGCACAGCGTCGGCCTCACCGTCGTCTTGTTTGCGTTAAGCTGGTCCGTCGTTTCCACAGCATTGATATCTATCGCCGCTCCGTAAAGCTACGTCTGCCCACCAAACCCGGTCATTCCTGTTTCACCATCATTTCGGGAATGCCCGCGCCGTCGCGATAGCCTTGGCTCACCGCGGAGCAGAATAGTATCGTGCTTGGAGGCATGGACGGACTGGTGACAGCGCACCAGTCCGTCCATGTCAGCCGCGAAGATTCAGTCGTTCGTCTCTGCTGCCTTGCCCTTGCGTGTAGGCTTGGCATCGCCCTTCGCTGCAATCGTCTGGCCAGGCTTACGTCCCAGCCCGATCGTCTTTGCCATGGCGCTGCGGCTCTCACTGTAGGCCGGCGCGACCATAGGATAGTCAGCCTTAAGGCCGTAGCGTGTCCGGTATTCGTCTGGTGTCATGCCGTTGGTGGCAAGATGACGACGCAGCGTCTTGTAAGGCTCACCATCGATCATCGAAATAATGTGATTACGTGAAGCCAGTGACTTTCGCACCGACATTGCTGGAATGTATTCTTGCGTCGGGCCTGCGGCTTTGTTAGAGGACAGGCCTAGCACGGTATCGTGCATACGCTGCAAGAACGAAGGTGCGTCATCAGCGTTGACCCGATTGTTTGAATTGCTCAGCCACGCGACGGTCAGTTCCGTTGCAAGTTCGACGGTGCTCAGCCCCGTGTCGAAATCATCTTGGTCAGCCATGTTGTGCTCCATTGGCGGTGATGAGATTTGGATATTAAGTTTGCCAAAGGAGACAAGCGCTAATCAATAATGTGCTATCATTATCGGATCGGGCCACAATTCGCCACGCCGCGACATTCGTAGGTTGAAAAGCCATCCGCAAAAGCGCCCGCTCCGCTGTTGCCCGACAACGGTCGTGTGCCCATCTTAAATAACGTCGCACGAATATCTCGATCGGGATTACAACGAGAGCAATTAGCAGGAGCGTGACACCTTTGCTCAAGCCGTAAGCCGCACCAGCGATGCCGCCCAACCCGGCGAGCATATAGAGTCCGAAGCGAAACGTTTTTGACATGTCCTGCAGTAAGCCGCTGGAGCGGCCTACGCCAAGATCCGCTAACGTCTTTCGCAGGCCCGAAGCGGCCCTTCCGCTTTCGCCCACAAGACGCCGTTCGGGTGCGCTTCGCCGCGGTCCGGAAGTGGTCATTCGTTCATCCGGGTTCGCCGCTGCCTTCGGGCCGCGCCTACCAGGCTAGATTTCCCTTTTGTTCTAGACCCTGCTGAATCATAGAAAGGTCATGCCGATCCGCCCAGAAAGCCGCTGGCTCTACCCGATCGACTGGGACCAGCTTTCGGCCAACATCCGGTTCCGGCGTGCAGGCGCCCGCTGTGAGCATTGCGGGCGGCCGCACTTGCGGAAGGTGGCGCATCTCGGCGATGGGCGCTGGTGGGACGTCGAGGGAGGCCAATGGCGCACCGGTCGTGGCAGGCCGGTGACGCTTAAGGGTTACGTCGCGCTAACTACCGTCCGGGTCACGAAGGTCGTGTTGGCTTGCGCACACCTTGATTATGACCCCAGCAACAGCGCGCCCGGCAATCTTAAAGCGCTGTGCCAGCGCTGCCACCTGCTCCACGATGCCGCGGAACATCGATGGCAGCGATGGTGGAACAGGTTCCGGCCACGTGCCTGCCGCGACCTTTACGAAGATCCCCGCATCACCCGTAGGAGCCTAGGCTTTCGATAAAGCGGCATGACCCATATTCAGACGTCCTCGCCCCCTTCCGAGCTTCCCAACTTCGGCCGCTCGTTCATCTCCACGTCACGACCGCTTTTGGTGCCTAAACCTGCAAACTCGAATGTCGCGGTCGGGCGATAGTTTAGGAAGCAGGCTGTCCAAGTCCGAGTTTTGTGCCCGATGAGTTGCGGACGGCTTTTGCACGAGGCTCAGGCACGGGATGAGCGGTGACGCTACGTCGAACCGTAGGTGCCAATCCGGATTCCTCGTTCCATAGAACCAGGATTGTAGCGATCGGTGCGGCGGTAAGGATCAGCAGGAAAAGGCCCATCAGCCATTCGTTGGTCTCTAGCGGCTGCGAGAAGCTACCGCTGGGCTGCATTGACGGGCTAGGTCGCATCGGGCGTCTGCCGGCTTTCCTGGGGTGAAACGGGCGGTCCGCCGTCGCTCGGTGGGCAGACGGCCTGATCTGCGACCGATCATAAGCGGCGCGTGCTTCCTTCTTTCCCAAAACGGAATACGCCTCGTTGATCTCTTTCGCACGAGCAGAAACATCCACACCATGATTGGCATCGGGGTGATATTGACGGAGCAGCGCTTTCCACGCGGCATGGATAGTGTCGCGACTTGCCGTCGAGGGCACCCCTAAAACAGAGTAATAGTCGGGTGATAGAGCCATCTAGCCGTTACTTGCGGCCAAAACACGAAAAAGAAAAGTCCGCCTAGCGCATGATCATAACCGGCCATCTCGGAGAACCGGAGGGCGGCTTTACGCACCAACAGTCAGATGACTACCATTCCAATCCGCAACTTCCTGCTTTCGACGACACCATCCGCGCCAGCGTTGACCCACATGCGGTCATTTAGCCGTCCCTCTCAGCATCCCAACACCGGACATTGGTTCAGGGCCTTGCGGATGAGAACGTCGTTATTCCGCGACGCCCTCGGGGCATAATCCCGCCATCCGACGATCGAAATCCATCGCAATGTCAGCTAGCGTTACTTCGCTTAATTGCCGCAGCAGCACAGCCTCCGCTTGCTGCAGCGCGTCCTCCAGCGATCCGTTGACCGCTTGTTCTACAAGGCAATCAGGCGTGGGATTGGCCGGGCCGAGCGCGAAAATCCGATTTTCTCCAAGCGCCCGGTGAACATCCAGCATCGTGATGCTCTCGAGCCCGTGCGTTAGAGACCACCCCCCTCCGTGGCCTTTGACTGAGCTGACATACCCGGCCTCACGCAAGCCAGCCATTGTCCTGCGGACTACCACCGGATTGGTATTCAGCATGACCGCAGCTGCTTCTGACGTCAGCGGTCCCTCGGCTCGTGCCATGTGGATCAGCAGGTGCAGCATTCTAGATAAGCGCGCGTCCAAGGATATCGACCTCCATACCATCCTTTGTAGCCTATCACGCCACTTTCACTGTTGCAAAACTCTCGATGCCAATTCATGTAACACGAGTAGTGTCGTGAAAGGTAATGGCGTGTTCGATTTGATCGTAATCGGTGGCAGCTTCGCGGGCCTGTCGGCTGCCCTGCAGCTGGCACGTGCAAGGCAGAACGTGCTGGTGATTGACGCCGGGCTGCCGCGAAATCGTTTTACGGACGAAGCGCACGGCTTTTTAGGGCAGGACGGACGCGCGCCTGCAGCAATCATGCGCGACGCCCGCCATCAGCTTTGTCGCTACTCGACTGCCGAAATCCAGTCTGGCCAGGTCGTGGATGCCCGATCCGTCACTGGTGGCTACAGCCTTAGGCTTGCATCGGGCGGAGAGCGTCTTGCCCGGCGGCTTGTTCTGGCTACCGGGGTGGCGGACGAACTACCGGCCCTTCCGGGGATCCAAGAGCGCTGGGGTTCGACCGTGCTTCACTGTCCTTATTGCCATGGCTATGAGGTTCGCAACGAGCCTCTCGGGGTACTCGCAGCGCATCCGATGTCACCGCATCAGGCGCTGCTTATTTCTGACTGGGGGCCGACGACGTACTTCACACAAGGCGAGTACGATCCTGACCCCGCCGACATGCTCGCTTTCGAGGTGCGCGGCGTAACGGTAGAGCGGACACCGGTCGTCGAGTTGCTAGGTGACGCACCGGCGCTGGACGGTGTCCGTCTGGCTGACGGGCGGATCGTTAAGGTAGCGGCTTTGTTCACTGCCCCCCGGACAAAACCGGCAACGCCGATAGCTAAGCTTTTAGGCTGTGAACACGAAGAGGGTCCGACCGGACCCTACGTCAGGGTCGACCCATGGGGTGCGACCTCGGTGCCCGGCATATGGGCCGCCGGTGACTCTGCTGCTCCCATGCACAATGCTACCCTTGCGTCAGCCGCTGGAGTTCTTGCCGGTATTGGCGCCCATCAGGCCGGAGTTCGATCGGCAACGGGTAGATGATATTGGGCGATGAAACCCACATCCTGCCATTCGTAGCCAGGCAGGCGCTGCCCGAAAGC
Organism: Sphingomonas sp. 2SG; assembly: GCF_005503285.1. Classification (NCBI taxonomy): domain Bacteria; kingdom Pseudomonadati; phylum Pseudomonadota; class Alphaproteobacteria; order Sphingomonadales; family Sphingomonadaceae; genus Sphingomonas; species Sphingomonas sp. 2SG. Next base: position 36,285 of record NZ_SCMZ01000028.1, on the reverse strand, counting down.
CGTCGCGTTCGTTCAAGTCACGCCTCGTGACAGGCTAGCTGCTGAAGGTCAGCAGCGATCATCCAGATAGGCGGCGAGTTCCTCGGCCGTCCCATTCGGAAAGGATTGCCGCAGGAACTCCAAGAATGCCGACACCCTGGCGTTGAGCAGGCGTCGCGAGGGGTAGAGTGCCCATAGCGCGACGCGCGAGGCCGGGACATCACCCCACGCAATCAGACGCCCTCCTGCGATGTCCCGGCTGACCAGCGAGAGGGGCAAGCGTGCCACGCCAGCACCAAGACGCACCGCATCCCGGATCATCACCAGCGAGGACAATCGGAGCACCGGATCGATCGCCATTGTGCGTTGCCCATCCGCGGTGGCGATCATCCAGCTGCTCTCGAAGTCGCGGTCGCGCACTACGGCAGGAAAGATGCCGCCTGTCAGCGGCGATAGGTCAGGTGCAGCAACGACGACCAGTCGGTCGTGGAGGAAGGGCCGGCCCACCAGCGCATCGTCCGCTGCCGGGTTCACCCGAATGACGAGATCATAGCCCTCCTCGATCATGTCGACCGCGCGATCGTCGGTCGTGACCTCCAGCCGAACATCGGGATGGCACTGCACGAACCCGGCCGCCAGCCGCCCCATCGCGGTCTGGGAGAAGAGAAGCGGTGCGCTGATCCTTAGGCGTCCACAGACCGCTGTGCTGCCCGATGCGATCTCGACCGTCGTCTCCTCAAGCTCGGCGAGCAGAGCGCCTGCCCTTTCGGCCAGCGCCCGCCCCTCCTCGGTCAGCTTGAGGTCGCGCTTGCCGCGCTCAAACAGGCGCAGGTCGAGCGCGGCCTCCAGCTCCGACACGCGGCGCGACAGCGTCGCCTTAGGCCTGCGCGCGGCGCGCGCGGCCTTGCCAAAGCCACCATGGCGGGCGACGAGCGTAAAATCGGCAAGCGCGAGCAGGTCCATATCGTTTCACCCATGAGACGGCGTGTCTAGATTGCGCGTCTATTTGCCTGAAGATGGATCACGCATCTTGCTCGGGTCAGCAAGACCCAAGGAGAAGCCACATGACCATCCTCGTAATCGGCGCCACCGGACGCGTCGGCCGCCATGTCGTCGAACAGCTCGTCGCTCGCGACGCTTCTGTCCGCGTCCTCACCCGTGACCCTACCAAGGCGGCGTTTCCGGCTGGCGTCGATGTTGCCAAGGGCGATCTGCTCGACATCGACTCCCTGCGCGGGGCCTTTGTCGGCGTAAGGACGCTGTTCCTGCTCAACGCGGTGACCAGTGACGAATTTACCCAAGCGATCGTCACGCTAAACGTCGCGCGAGAGGCCGGTGTCGATCGCGTCGTCTATCTGTCGGTGTTCGATGCTGACTGCGCCGTCAACGTACCCCACTTCGCGGTGAAATCAGGTGCCGAGCGGATGCTCGAGGCGATGAACTTCGGCGCCACTATTTTGCGTCCGACCTATTTCATCGACAACGAGGCGATGGTGAAGGACGTCATCCTTCAGCACGGCGTCTATCCGATGCCGATCGGCGGCAAGGGCGTGGCCATGGTCGATGCGCGCGACATCGCCGAGGTCGCCGCGATCGAGCTGATCCGGCGCGATCGCGCAACCGGCAGGCTTCCGATCGACACGATCAATGTGGTCGGTCCGGAGACGCTGACCGGCGAGGACGTGGCAGCGATATGGTCCGAAGTCCTCGGCCGCCCCGTTGGTTATGGCGGCGACGATCCCAGCGGCTTCGAACAGAATATGGCGACGTTTATGCCACGCTGGATGGCCTATGAGATGCGGCTGATGGCCGAGCGCTACGTCAGCGACGGGATGATCCCGGAGGCCGGCGACCGCAAGCGCATGGCTAGCCTGCTTGGTCGGGCCCTGCATGGCTATCGCGAGACGGCAGTGCGGCTGGCTTCCGCCTAATGTTCGGGCTGTGGCCCGGTGTCCGGCGGGTAGGTACCCGCCGGCCGCCGGGTTTCACACGTCAGGCGGCGTCCGCCATCCAGGCAATCGCATCGGCGCCGGCGGGTATCTTAAGCGGTGCGGACGGGTTGGTCGCGGCCTCGAACACGGCAGCTGCAACGTCTTCGGCATAGGTGACCGGCCCTGTGTCCTCCTGGAACTGTTTGATCATGCCCTCGATCATCGGCTTGTAATCGGGATCGTCGAAACCGCGCAGGTGCGGTCTCGCATTCGCGCCGAACTGCGTCGTCGGGGAGCGGCCGGGCAGCACGATATGGACGCGTACGCCGAACGGCTGCATCTCAACCGCCAGGCTTTCGGTGAGCGCATTCACTGCGGCCTTGCTGGCGCGATAGGTGCTGACCAGCGGCAGCGGCTTCAGCGTAGCGGTCGAGGTCACGTTGATGATCACGCCCGATCGGCGCTCGCGGAAAGCCAGAAGGACCGCCTGCATCATCGCAAGCGTGCCAAGCGTATTGGTCTCGAAGAGTTGGCGCGCCGTCTCAAACTCGATGAGTTCGATCGGGACCGCGGCGCCGAAACCGGCATTGTTGACCAGCACGTCTACCGGCCCCGCCTGCGCAACCGCGCTGGCGATGCTGTCGCGGTCGGTGACGTCGAGCGGCAGGATGGTGAGCCGGTCCGACGACGGCAGCAGGCCGGGGTCAGGCGTGCGCATCGTCGCGATGACGCTCCAGCCGCGGTCGAGAAACAGATTTGCGGTTTCGAGACCAAAGCCCGAGGAACAGCCGGTAATGAGGACGCTGGGCATGTCTTGCTCCGTTGACGAGTGGGGGAGCGCCGAAGATGGTTTCCAGGATCAAGACTTGCTATGGTCGACAATCCCGACTTCATTGGCGATCGTCCTGATATGACCATTGATCCGCTTGCCGAGATCGTGACCCTGCTGCGGCCCTCCGCGAGCTTCTCGAAACTGGTCGAATATGCCGGTCGTTGGCGCATCCGCCGCGACGTCGAGGGCAAGCCCGTCTATTTCGCCGTGCGGGAAGGCGAATGCCGGGTGGTGAACGCCGGCCAAGCCTCGATCGTTGTGCGGGCCGGCGACTTCGTGCTGCTGCCGGCTACTGGCGATCGGGCCATAGACGGCATCGAGAGCATGGCCCACCGCCGGACGGCGCCGTGATGACCCCGACAGACATCGGTGAGGGCCAGTTCCGCATCGGACAGGTGGATCAGCCCGTCAATCTGCGCATGCAGGTCGGCATCTGCAGTTTCGCATCACCCGACGCCGCTCTGCTCCTGTCGCTGCTGCCCGCAATGGTGGTGGCACGCGGCGAGCCGCGGCTGGCCACGTTGATGGATCTGGTCGGGGACGAGACCCGTAAGGCAAGGCCTGGACGCGAATTGGTGCTGGAACGCCTGCTCGAGGTCCTCCTGATCGAGGCGTTGCGCTGCGGCTCCGGTCCCGCCGCCATGCCAAGCCTCGCCCGGGGCATGTCCGACGAACGACTGGTTGCGGCGTTGCGAGTCATGCATGCACGCCCCGCGCATCCGTGGACGGTCTCGGACTTGGCGGCCGAAGCGGCCATGTCCCGCTCCGCCTTTTTCGCACGCTTCACCAGCACGATCGGCATACCGCCGATCGAGTATCTGCTTACCTGGCGGATGGCGTTGGCGAAGCGCCTGTTGCGGACACGCGATCTCGCGATCGGTCAGATCGCTGCCCAAGTCGGCTATGGATCGGCCAGCACGTTCAGCACAGCCTTCACCCGGCACGTCGGCATGCCGCCCATGCGCTTTACGCGAGTATCGGACACGGCCCAATGACGAATGAGTGGCACAGCCCTGTGGGGCGAACGACCCACAATCCGCCATTCCGGCCTGCTCTCATGCTCCCCAACTACGGACACTCATTCATGTAGCTCGCCATGGAGTCATGACATGCTGACTACACCCGATTAGGCTCGGCTTCCCAACAAGCGAAATCTCAGAGAACCGGATGTTGTTGGTTTGAAAGTTCCTGGCGCCTTGCCGCTGGTATTATTCAATTAGCAGGCGTCGGTACTCCGCTTCGGCAAAGCCGTAAGTATCGCCTGCCAGACGCAGAAGACGTTCTCGGTCGCGCACGATCACTCGGCCGCGAAGCGATCGAATTGCCTCTTCCTGCTCGAGTTTATGAAGTGCGTCCGTGACGCTGCTGCGCCTAACGCCGAGCATTAGCCTGAACTCCTCGTGAGTCATGCAGATGTCATCTTCACATACCCGATCGTGATAGAGCAGGATCCAACGCGCCATCCGCCGTTCGATCGAATGCGCGAGCGACGAGACGATGGTCCTGCTCATATGGGTCATCAGCACGCCCACGAAGCGGAGTAACACGGCACGGATCTTCGGGTGTTCAGCCAATGCTTCGTGCAATGCTGCAGCCGAGAGCCTCAGCGCCACGCCGTGCTCGGCTCGCATCACCACGTCATGTGGCCATCGGCCGTCACCGAGCAGCAGCGGCCAACCGATGAACCCCTCGTTCCCGACCAGCGCCACGGCGTACCGGCGGTCGCCTTCAAGGGAATCGAGCACCGCGGCGATCCCGGTCAGCGGAAAGCAGATGCTGTTCGCCGGGTCGCCAGCGCGCGCAATCATGTCACCATTGCGAAACGGCACCATCTCCAGATGCGGCACGAGCGCGGCGCGATCAGCTTCGCTCAAGACGCGCAGCAGCGCATTATCCGTAATTGGCCGCGCTCGCAGCGAGCCTTCACCTTCCGCGTCAAAAGACCGATCGTCCATGCGTCCGCCTACAATCTCGACGCTTGCTTCTCAACCTGGGTCTACTTTCGTACCGAAACACTGGGTCCCGTTTGGTGTTGATGATTTAACACCAACAGGAGGGACCATTGCGCACAACCATTTCGATGCTGATCGCCGCATCCGCCGCGATCGCCATCTTCCCCGCAGCCGCTCAATCGCCGCGCTCGATTACGGCACCTCCTCCCCCTCCGCCGCCCGCGACGGCTACCCAACCCGCCAAGGCGGCACCCGACATGCAGGTGGTCCTCGACGCGCTCGCGTCGCTCGGGGGCAAGCCGATCGAGACGCTGACTCCTGCCGAAGCCCGGATGCAGCCGTCGGCGGCCGATGGTGCCAAGGCGGTCATGCAGAAGAAGGGTATGTCGACTGCCCCCGATCCAACGGTGACGACGCAGGACATACCTTACGGCAGCGATCCCAAGCAGTTCGCGCGCATCTACAAGCCGGCGAACGCATCCGCTAGCGGCAAGCCGATGCCCTTAGTCGTCTACTATCATGGCGGCGGCTGGGTGATCGCCGACGTCGATACCTATGACGCTGCTCCCCGTGCAATGGCGAAGGCGCTGAACGCCATCGTCGTATCGGTCGAGTACCGTCACGCTCCCGAGTTCAAGTTCCCGGCGCAGCACGACGATGCGGCCGCTGCCTATCGTTGGACGCTTCAGAACGCGGCGAGCTGGGGCGGTGATCCCGCCCGGATCGCCACCGTAGGCGAGAGCGCGGGCGGCAATCTCGCGGTAGCGACCGCGATCTACGCACGGGACAACGGCCTGACCGCACCGCGCTACATCGTCTCAGTCTACCCGATCGCCAACAGCAGCATGACGCTGCCCTCGCGCCGGGACTCGGCCAATGCCAAGCCTCTGAACGGCGCGATGCTGCCGTGGTTCGGCTACTACTATCAGACCAGCAAGGCGGACGCGCAGGACCCGCGCCTGAACCTTGTTGCGGCGAACCTACGGGGGCTGCCGCCCACGACGATCATCAACGCGCAGATCGATCCATTGCGCTCCGACGGTGAGACGCTGGCAGCGGCGATGCGCACGGCCGGCGACAAGGTCGAGCAGAAGACCTTCCCGGGTGTCACTCACGAGTTCTTCGGCATGGCCAAGGTCGTGGGCGGCGCCAAGCAGGCCAACGACCTCGCGGTTGCGCGGCTCAAGGCAGCATTCGCGGCTCCTGCGCCGCGCCGCTGAGCGTGCCGGCGGCGGTCTAAAGCCGCCGCCGGCCATGTTAATTAGGACTTGCACCCATGACACAGACACCAGTCCGCTATTCTCCCGACGTCGAGGACGTCAAACCCGACGAGGCCGAGACGATCGCGAAGCTCAATGAGACGTTCGACACGATCCTCAAGAAGACCGCGGAGGATTATGATCATGCCGTCCGCTCGGTTCATGCCAAGGCGCACGGCTTCCTCGAAGGCACGCTGACCGTCCGTGACGGCCTACCGGCAGAGCTGGCCCAGGGGCTGTTCGCCACACCAGGCGAGCACAAAGTCGTAATGCGCTTCTCGACAAACGCTGGTGACATCCTGCCCGACACGATCAGTCTGCCGCGCGGTCTCGCTTTGAAGGTTATGGACGTCGAGGGCGAACGCTTGCCCGATGCCGATGGACTTACGCAGGACTTCGTGATGGTCAACGGTCCGGTGTTCCAGAACAAGACCGCCGACCAGTTCCTGAGCAACCTCAAGCTCCTCGCCGGCACCACCGACAAGCTCGAGGGCACCAAGGAGACGATGTCGAAGGTGTTGCGCGGCGTGAACACCGTGTTGAGCGCGGTCGGGATCGAAAGCCCCAAGGTGCAGACGCTCGGCGGCGCTCCCAGCACCGACCCGCTCGGCGAGACCTACTTCAGCGTCACGCCGTTCCGCTATGGCGACTATATCGCCAAGTTCGCGGTCTTCCCCGTGTCCAATGATCTCACCGACCAGACCGACACGACGATCGATGCCACCAACCGCCCCGATGCGCTACGCCAGGTGATCCGGTCCGAGACCCAGGTGCTCGACATGGAGTGGGAACTGCGGGTCCAGCTCTGTCGCGACCTGGATAAGCAGCCAATCGAGGATCCCACGACCGAGTGGAAGCAGGATGATGCGCCCTTCCAGACCGTCGCGACAATCCGCGCTGCGAAGCAGGACAGCTTCACCGAGGACAAGGTCCAGCAGATTAATGAGGAGATGCGGTTCAGCATCTGGACCGGCCTCGCTGCGCACCAGCCGCTCGGCAACATCAACCGGGCGCGCAACGCGACCTACCGCCACTCCGCCGACTTTCGCGCGCGCGTGAACGGCTGCCCGTATCATGAACCCTCGGCCGCCTAGGCCTGAACCGCACTGCAAAGGATCTAGCATGACCAAGGCTCTCGGCTACGCAGCCAAGCACTCTTTCAGCCGTCTGAAGCCGCTCGAGTTCGAGCGGCCGGCGCCCAAGGCCAACGAGGTTCAGATCGACGTGCTCTACTGCGGCGTCTGCCACTCGGACATCCACCAGGTCGAGAATGATTGGGGCAATACCGTCTACCCCTGCATGCCGGGGCACGAGATCGTAGGCCGCGTCAGCGAGGCGGGCCCATCGGTGACGCGGCACAAGGTTCGCGACCTGGTCGGCGTCGGTTGCATGATTGACAGCTGCAGGAGCTGTGAGCCTTGCCGCGAGGGCGACGAGCATCACTGCGAAGGTCACAATAGCTGGCTCGCCACCTACAACGGTCCGATGAAACCCGCCGCGCAGACCGACGACGGGGTCAACACCTACGCCGAGGACAACACCTATGGCGGCTACTCGAACGTGATAGTCGTGCCGGAGGATTTCGTCCTTCGGGTGCCCGAGAGCATTCCTGTCGAGGCGGCCGCACCGATCCTGTGCGCGGGCGTCACGACCTTCTCGCCGCTCCGCCACTGGGGCGTGAAGGCGGGCGACAAGGTCGGAATCGTCGGCCTTGGCGGTCTTGGCCACATGGCGGTGAAGCTCGCCAAGGCGATGGGTGCCGAAGTGACGGTGTTCACCACCGACAAGGACAAGATCGAGGCGGCCAAGGCATTAGGTGCGACGCAGGTCGTCGTCGAAGGCGACAAGCAGGCCTACAAGGACCTCGAGCTGAGCTTCGATTTCATCCTTTCGACCGTGCCCGAGAAGCACGAGGTTGACCCGTTCATCACGCTACTGAAGCGCAACGCGACCTTCTGCGCGGTGGGCGCGCTCAACGAGCAGCCCAAGTACAACAACCAGGAACTGATCATGCATCGCCGCACGCTGGCAGGATCGCTGATCGGCTCGATCAAGGAGACGCAGGACGTCCTCGACTTCTGCGCCGAGCACAACATTGCGCCCGACGTGCAGGTGATCGACATCCAGGACGTCAACGATGCCTACAAGAAGGTGAAGAACGAGGACGTCCGTTTCCGCTACGTGATCGACATGGCCTCGCTGAAGCGCGAGATGGATGAGGCGGCCTGATGCGCGCGCCTCCGTTCCCGCCGGCGCAGATGCCGGACGACCTGCGCACGCTCAACGACGAGATGGCCGGCTACATTTCGGAGCATCTGAAGGGGTTCGTGTCGAAGCGAGAGGACGGAGCGTTGGTCGGGCCGTTCGCCCCCATGCTGCGCTTCCCCGCGTTCGGCCGCGCCGCCTGGACCTACACCAAGGCGCTGATCGACAATTCCAAGCTGCCGAAGCCCGCGCACGAAGTGGCGATCCTAGTGACGGGCGCCGCCTTCAACTCGCGCTACGAACTATATGCGCACGAGCGGGTCGGCGAGGCCGCCGGACTGTCGGCGGAGAAGGTCGCGGCGATCGCTGCCGGCCAGCGTCCCGCCGACCTTAGCGAAGAGGAAGCTGCCGCCTACGACGTCGCGGCCGTGCTCGCCGGCCGGCGGCAACTGCCTGCTTCCACCTATGATCGCGCCGTACGGGCGTTCGGCGAGGAGCAGACCGCCGAGCTGATCTACCTGGTCGGCGGTTACTGCCTCGTCTCGCTGCTGCTCAATGCCTACGACATGTCGGTGCCCGGTCGCGAGGAAGGCCTGCCCGATGATCCCGAGGAAGAAACGGCGGGAGGGCGGCCATGAACGGCAAGCGAACGGCGGGTGCGGTCGCGGGTGCGCTAGTGGCGGGGCTCGGCCTCACCGCGATGATGATGGCGCAGGAGAAGAAGACCCGGAAAGCGTCCGAGCTGACCGACCTCGGCCGAGCATTCGCACATCAGCTCAGCGTGCACCATGTGCCGACGGGCAATGGCCCGCCGGACCCGCAGGAGCAGGCCGTCGTGCAGGGTGGTCACCTGCTGCTGTCGGCGTTGGCTGGCGTTGCCTATGCCGCAGCGACCGACGATGATGCCGGTGCTGTGCCAAGCGGCATCGCCTTCGGACTTGCTTTCTACGGGGTGGCGCATTGGCTGACGGGTCCGCTGCTGGGGGTGAAGCAGCCAGAGTGGCGCTCGGACGCCAAGACGATCGGCATGCATACGGTCAACCATGTCGCCTTCGGATTGGCGACCGCTGCCGGTGCCAAGCTGGCAACGAGGACTGCGGCATGAGCGACCTCTCCACGCCCGTTCGCATTACTCGCGGGATCGTCGCGGGTGCAATCGCCGGCGCCGTCGCCTCGTTCGCGATGGATCGCTTTCAGGCGGCGACGTCTTCGCTGCTTCCTTCCAACGGCAGCGATGACGAACCTGCGACTGAGCAGGCAGCAGATGCCGTTGCCAAGGCTGCGACTGGCCACGAGGTGCCGGACGCCGCCAAACCGCTGGCCGGGCAGAGCGTCCACTATGCGCTCGGGATCGGTCTCGGCATCGCTTACGGCATCGCTGCCGAGTTCCGTCCTTCGGTGACCACCGGCTACGGGACCGCTTTCGGGCTCGGCACGGCAACGCTGCTCGACGAGGCAGCGGTCCCCGCCGTCGGTCTGGGCGACGCACCGTGGAAGGCGCCGCTCTCGACCACGCTCTACGCCTACGCCTCCCATCTCGTCTTCGGCGGGACAGCCGAGATCGTTCGCCGGCAGGTCGACGGTACGCTCACCAAATCAGCGGAGTAGAACCATGAAACTCGATGGCAGGAAGATTGCGATCCTCATCGCGCCGCGCGGCACCGAGGAGCCCGAGTTTGCCAAGCCCAAGGCAGCGGTTGAGGAGGCCGGGGGTGCGGTCACCGTCATCAGCCTCGGCACCGAGGATGCGCAGACGGTCAACAACGACCTCGACCCTGGCGCGACCTTTAAGGTCGACAGGGCGATTGGCAATGTATCCGCGGCCGAGTTCGATGCGCTCATCATCCCGGGCGGTGCAGTCGGAGCGGACAAGCTGCGCGGCTCCAAGGCTGTCGTGGCGTTCGTCCGCGACTTCTTCACCGCGGGCAAGCCCGTCGCCGCGATCTGCCACGCGCCGTGGGCGTTGATCGAAGCGGATGAAGTCGAGGGGCGAACGCTCACCTCCTTTCCCACGCTCCAGACCGACATTCGCAATGCGGGCGGCGCCTGGGTCGATCAGGAGGTCGTCGTCGACCAGGGGCTCATCACCAGCCGCGATCCCGACGATCTGCCAGCCTTCTGCGCCAAGCTCGTCAAGGAGTTCTGCGAGGGCGCGCAGGCAGACCGGGCATGACGGAGTTGAAGTCCTTTGCCTGCACGATCCGGGTCTTCGATCCGGCCAGCGGAGAGACCATCGTGGAGCACATTTTACCGGTCGACAGCCCGGATGCCGAGCATGCCGCCGCTTCGACGCTGGCCAACGCAGCGTCGTTCACGACCAAGACCGATGGTGATGCCGTCCGATCGGTCGCATTCTGCTGCACGGCCGTAAAGCCGCGTCGCTGACCAGATTGTGAGCACCCCGAGGAGCCGTTCATGAAAGCCGTCGTCTTCCATGCCATCGGTGACATCCGCATCGAGGATGTACCCGAGCCCGTCATCGAATCCCCAAAAGACGCGATCATCCGCCTGACCGCGTCCGCGATTTGCGGCACCGACCTCCACTTCGTCCGTGGCACGTTCAGCGGAATGAAAAAGGGGCAGATCCTTGGCCATGAGGGCATCGGTGTTGTCGAAAGCGTCGGCGCGGAGGTCCGGGACATCAAGGTTGGCCAGAGGGTGATCATCCCGTCGACCGTCGGCTGCGGCGAGTGCCAGTTCTGCGCCAAGCAGTTCTACGCGCAGTGTGACAACGCCAATCCGGCGGGCAAGCGCGCGGGCACCGCCTTCTTCGGCGGGCCCGAGGGTGCGGGCGGGCTGAAGGGGCTGCAGGCGGAGAAGGCGCGCGTGCCCTGGGCCGACGTCAACCTCGTGCCGATCCCGGATTCGATCAGCGACGATCAGGCGATCCTGATGAGCGACATCCTGCCGACCGCCTGGTTCGGCGCGGACTTGGCTCAAATCGAGCAGGGCGACCACGTCCTCGTGTTCGGCTGCGGTCCGGTCGGCCAGCTTACCATTGCCTGCGCCAAGCTGATGGGCGGGCGCGTCATTGCGGTCGATCGCCTGCCCGATCGCCTCGACATGGCGCGGGCGCAGGGAGCCGAGGCCATAAACTTCGACGAGATCGACGTACCGGACGCGGTACTGAAGCTGACCGACGGTGACGGCGCACGCCGGGTGATCGACGCGGTCGGCGTCGACGCGCAGCATGCGCACGGCGGACCGGACGAGCCGGGCCTGCTCGGCAAAGCCAAGGAACTGGTCGAGCAGTACGCGATCGAACCCGCAGCGCGGAAGTTTGCCTCCCACTTCAAGGCCGGCGATAATCCGGGCCAGGTTCTCGACTGGGCGGTGGAATGCGTCGCCAAGGGCGGCACCATCTCGATCATTGGCGTCTACCCGCCCACCGACCGCACCTTCCCGATCGGTATGGCGATGAACAAGAACGTGACGCTGCGTATGGGCAACGCCAATCACCGCGCCTATTACGATGTGCTGCTCGACCATGTCGTAAGCGGCCGGCTGGACCCAGTGAAAATCCTCACGCAAGTCGAGCCGATGACCAACGCGATCGAAGCTTACAAGGCGTTCGACGATCGCCAGCCGGGCTGGATGAAGGTCGAGCTCGAACCTGCCAGCTGACCGGCATCGTCCACCACATACCGCTTGCCCCCCGGAGACCAAGCATGACCTATCTGCGCTACAGCGACGACATTGAGACCCCTGAGGAGAACGAGCAGGAGTCGATCGACGGCATCATCAAGGGTATGACCCAGGAGAGCCAGACCGTCGAAAAACGCGAAGGCCATGCGGTCCGCGCCAGCCATGCCAAGAGCACCGCCTGTGTCATCGGCGAGTTGACGGTCGCCGATGACCTGCCGCGCGAACTGGCTCAGGGGCTGTTCGCGCAGGCCGGCACCTTCCAGGTCGCCGTCCGCTTCGCACAGGGTCCCGGCGAGAACCTTGGCGACCGCGTGTCCACCCATCGCGGAATGGCGATCAAGGTGTTCGGGGTCGAGGGCGAGAAGCTGCCAGGCCACGAAGTCGACACCCAGGATTTCGTGTTCGCCAGCGGCACGACTTTCCCGGCAGGCACCCCGGCGGGCTTCCTGAGCCAGGCCAAGAAGATCGGCCTGACGACGCCGATGCCCGAAGGCGTGAAGAGCGCCGCTTCCTCGATCGCGCGCAACATCAACAAGGTGCTCAACGCAGTAGCTGGCGGTCCCAGCCCGACGCTCGACTTTTACGGCCACCCCTACAGTCACCCGCTCGATGACTATTACTTCAGCCAATGCCCGATCCGCTACGGCGACTATGTTGCAAAGCTGGGGGCCTTCCCGGTCGCGCCAGAACAGCTTGCGCTGGACGACTGGCAGCTCGACCCGCACGAGGACGAGGACGGCTTCCGGCACGCTGCGATCGCCTATTTCGACGAGCATGACGCGGTCTTTGAACTGCGTGCCCAGCTCTGGGCCAATGCCGAGACACAGCCGATTGAGGACACTTCCGTAGAGTGGCCAGCGCAGGACAGCGAGTATCGCACCGTCGCTACCATCCGCCTGCCGCGGCAAGCGGCCTATGGCGCGGAGCGGGTGCGCTACTTCGACGAGGTGATGACCTTCCGGCCAGCACACAGCCTCGCCGCGCACCGTCCGCTCGGCGGCGTGATGCGTGCCCGCCTGCAGGTATATCGGGCGCTAAGCGCGTTTCGCCATCGTGAAAACGGCATCGACGAGCAGAATACGGGTTCAATCGATCAGATACCCGCGCAATTGCCTTTCAGAGCGGAATAGCCGCGCTCGGCGAAAACAAACGAACAATTGAGGACCATGATTTCCGACGCTTTCCGTGACCCTTCCTCGCTACCAGCCGAGCTCCGCTTCCTTGCTGGCGGGGGCGAAGCGACGCGCCTGATCGTGGAGCGTGATTGGTCTTCCCACCCGCTAGGACAGCCGGCAACCTGGCCGGACATCCTAAAATCAAATCTGAGCACCATTCTGAACTCGCCTGAGTCCATGATCCTGGCGTGGGGCACCAACGAGCTTACCTTCTTCTTCAACGAGACGTATTTTCCGCTGCTTGGACCCCGCCTGTCTTGGGCGATGGGTGCCCCGTTCCATGTCGTCTGGGCCGACGCCTGGGCGCAGGCGAAGCCGATCATCGACGACGCCTTCGCTGGTCGCAGCCAGCGGTTCACGGATTTGCCTTGGACGCTCGACACGGACCGAGGGCAGTCCAACACCTGGTTCACCTTCTCCTATTCGCGCGTTCTAGACGCCGGCGGAGAGGTCGCCGGGCTATTCATCCTGACGAACGAGACGACCGAGCGCGTTCTGGCGGATGCGGCTCTGCGGGGCAGCGAGGAACGCCTGCGCCTGGTCATCGAAGGTGCGCGCGACCACGTCATCTTCACGACCGACGCCGGCGGCGTCATCAACACTTGGTCCGCCGGTGCCGAGGCGGTTTTGGGCTGGACCGCGGAGGATGCGATCGGCCAGCCCGCCTCGATGATCTTCACCCACGAGGATCGCGCCAACGGTGCGGACATCCGCGAGATCGCCAATGCGGCGCGTGAGGGGTGCGCCGACGACGAGCGCTGGCATCTGAGCAAGGACGGGACGCGCGTTTTCCTGAACGGGTCGGTCCACCCCCTTCCCGTCGATGCGCAGGGACAGGAACGCGGTTTCATCAAGATCGCCCGCAACGAAACTGCCCGGTGGCAGGCGCAGAAGGACCTCGAGCGCCTGAACGCCAACCTCGAACAGCAGGTGACCGAGCGGACCGAGGACCGTAATCGCCTATGGCAGCTCAGTTCTGATCTCATGCTGATCGCCGGCTTCGACGGCAGTATTCAAGCGGTGAACCCGGCCTGGACGAGGATCCTGGGGTGGTCGGAAAGCGAGCTTGTCGGTCACCCCCTCTTCTCCCTGATCCATCCGGACGACCTGGACCACACTGTCTCCGGTGCAGCTGGCATCGCGTCCGGCGAGGCCTATGCCCGTTTCGAGAACCGGTATCGACACAAGGACGGCAGTTACCGAGACATCGTCTGGAACGCGGGTCCGGGCGACGGCCAGATTATCGCGGTCGGACGCGACGCCACCGAGGAAAAGGCTGCCGCCGACGCGATCGTCGCGACCGAAGCGCAGCTGCGCCAGGCGCAGAAGATGGAAGCCGTCGGCCAGTTGACCGGGGGGCTTGCGCACGACTTCAACAATCTCCTCACCGGCGTGATGGGCAATCTCGAGCTGCTCCAAATGCGGCTCACCCGCGGCAAGCTCGACGACGCCGAACGCTTTATTCTAGCTGCTCAGGGGGCTGGCCGGCGCGCCGCGGCTTTGACGCAGCGCCTTCTCGCCTTCTCCCGGCGGCAGACGCTCGATCCTCGTCCGACGGACGTGAACAGGCTGATCCTCGGCATGGAGGATCTTCTCCGTCGCACGGTCGGTCCGCTGACCGACGTCGAGACGGTAGGCGCCGCCGGACTATGGCCGGCAATGATCGACGGGACGCAGCTGGAAAGCGCGATCCTCAATTTGTGCATCAACGCGCGAGACGCGATGCCGAATGGCGGACGGATCACGATCGAGACGGCGAACAAGTGGCTGGACGAGCGGGTGGCGCGCGAGCGCGATCTGCCGCCGGGACAGTATCTCTCCATCTGCGTGTCGGACACGGGAACCGGCATGACCGCGGAGACAATCGAACGGGCGTTCGAACCGTTCTACACGACCAAGCCGATCGGGCAGGGCACCGGTCTTGGGCTGTCGATGATCTACGGCTTCGCTCGCCAATCACATGGACAGGTACGAATATACTCCGAGATCGATCAAGGCACGACGATCTGCATCTATCTGCCCCGTTACGCGGGCGATGCCCTGTTGCTGGAAGAAGAGGAGGCGATCGCCAGCGCCGCCGCCGCTGCGGGCGAGACGATCCTCGTGGTCGATGACGAAGCCACTATCCGCCACCTCATCGACGAAGTGCTCGACGAGGAGGGCTACACCGTGATCGGTGCGGCGGATGGCGCTGCCGGGCTCAAGGTGCTGCAGTCGGGGGCGAAGATCGAGTTGCTGATCACCGACGTCGGCCTGCCCAACGGGATGAACGGCCGGCAGGTCGCTGATGCGGCGCGCGCTTTGCGACCCGGGCTCAAGGTCCTCTTCATCACCGGCTATGCAGAGAATGCAGCGGTTGGTAATGGCCATCTCGAGCCGGGCATGGAATTGCTGACCAAGCCGTTTACGATCCAGGCGCTGACGTCGAAGGTCTCGGATATGATGCGTAGTGGAACGGCTGGGTAGGCCCGCTCGCGAAACATGCAGGATGCCGATCAAGCGACGTTCGGAAGGCGCTGCTCGCAGGTCGAACGGCGTCGGAACGCAGGCTTTGGTCGCAGACAAGGGGTTGGCCATAGCTGCGGATGGCCGGAGGTTCGGCCGCCGCCTTTAGCGGGTCGCATTCACGTAGCGGACGATCAGAGCTCGTCCGTCTGGGCTATGGTCCTGACCCTCTATGCGATCGGCCACCCGCCTCCCCGGCTTGACGAAGATATTGGCATCGCAGCGGCTTTCCGCCGGGCTATAGACATTCCGATACGCCAGCGTCGCTCCCCCGCGCTGAGCTGGCCGCGCCGCAACGGCGACGATCCGGATCGTGCCATGCGCGCCAAGCAGCGCGGCGTAGGAGGGCATATCGACGGACAAGGCCCGGATCACGAGCGGGCGGCGGTCGATCGTAAGCCGGGATTGCGCGAGCACGCGGCCGGCGAATGCGTGTGCCTCGGCGGGGCTGATCTGCTTATCGCCATTGCGGTCGAGCGCGCGGATAAGCCGGCCGGCGACCTGCGGTCCAGCGGTCAACTCCAGCTCTAACCCGACCTTACCCGGCGATAAGGTCAGATAGGCGTTCTGCACGACCTCGTGCACCGGGTGGGCAGAGACCGCACCAGTCACCATTGCCGCTGTCAGCGCCAGCGTCGTTCGGAGCGCCTTCAACGTAGCTTCGTCCATGCCGAGCCATATTCATTTGTCGGATCGCGGAACATGTTGTGCGCGTGATTGGTGGCGTCGCCGTCCATGTCCTGCGGCGAGAATTCGATCAGCACGCGCGGACCTGTGATGCGGTAGTAGGCAGCACCGAGCGGCGATGTCGCTCCCCACCAACCGAAATAGGTCTGGTCCAGCGTCGCGCGTATTGCAGCCACCTGCGGAGCCAGATCGTCCGCGTTGAGGAAGTCGAGCCGCGCTTCGATCAGCCGAAGGAATTGCTGCTTCTGCCTCGGAGTCATCGCACTGCCCGGCAGGCCTTCGGGCTGGAGTACCTGGCCATCATGACCAGGACCAAGCACGAGATCGATTTTCTGCGTTGAGCGGACTGCCAATTTTGTCTGACCGGGCGTCAATGCCCGCATCAGCGCCTGCGCCTGGAGGACCTCGTTCTCGACGATGTAGATGCGCTTGCCGTTGCGGATGAACTTCAGCGGTTCACCGCCGGTGAGGCTAGGCGACAACGTGACCTGCGGCCCCGCCACGGTAGCGTTGATCGCCAGGTGATGTCCTCCGAACTGGAACGTCCAGGCACGGTCGAGCGACGGCATGCCAACCATGCTGACGAAATAGCGATCTGCTCCAAACATCGTGGGTTCTTTGCGAGCAAGGATGTCGTCGGCTTGCATCTGCTCGATGACCATCTCCATGCCTTGCGGACTCAGCACCGCCCGCAGCAGCGCAGTCAGGCGGCCGCGCTGCTGCGCCGTCAACTTGCCCCAGGGCGTGCCCGCACGTGGCACGAAGCCAGTTGGAAAGTTGGACCATTTTACCCGCTGCGCCCCATCCGAAAACGGAAACAGCACGGCCTTTCGCTGCGACGCATCGAGGCTGCTCAGAAATTCCTGCGCTGCCGTGACGATGCGGCGCGATTGATCGTCAGGAGCCTCCGAGTGGATCAACGATCCCGGCGCGCCGTCACCGACGGGTGTGGAAACGGGCGGACCGCCCCTGCCGCAGGCTGAAAGCATGGCAAATGCGGTGATGAAGGAAAAGGACTGACGACGCTTCATCATCAGACTCTTCCTGACGGATGCACTGACCGCAAGCCGCCTTATCAGAACCGGTCCAATCACTTGGCGCACCTCGCAGATATGCGGACGCCGCTCTCGCGGCTGGTCGACCCAGAAGCGGCCATCCAAGCCGATGTACCGGCTTACCAACTTCGGCCATTCGTTAATCAGTGCACTGCGAACGGCAGGTGATGTCACACCGACACGTTGTGCGCGCCGCCTGCCAGCATAAGCGCCGACGTATCCCACGCGATCTGCTCTTCCTCGTCAGCCGAGCAGGCTCTGACGTTCCCCGCATCCGCGCCCTGCTTGACCCCTGCCCAGACTAGATCGGCGCAAAGCGCGTTCCGCGTTTCGGCATCATGCTCGCCGATGCCGCCGCTGAAGACGAGTAGGTCGATGCCGCCCAGGCTGGCAATCATCGCCGCAATCTGCTTGGCGACCGATCGGCAGAAGATGTCGATGGCGAGCTGGGCGTCGGGAACGGCGAGCGCCAATTGCCGCAGTTTTTGCAGGTCGCCACTCTGCCCCGAGATGCCGAGGAGTCCGGATTCATGATCGAGCAACTCCTCCAGGCGACCGGCCGTCATCCCGTCCTTGCGGAGCAGGAACAGCAGCAGCCCCGGATCGAGATCGCCGCTGCGGGTGGCCATCACGACGCCCCCCGACGGCGTCAGTCCCATCGAGGTATCGACCGAGACGCCGTTTAGAACCGCGGTGACGCTCGCGCCACTGCCGAGATGCGCGACCACCAACCGCTTGGGCCGGTTGGCGCCGAGCTGGCGCACGATCGACTGGCAGGACAGACCGTGAAAGCCGTAGCGCCTGACCTCGGCAGCCTGGAGCGCCTTAGGCACGGGCAGGATCGCAGCGATCGCCGGCAGGTGCTCGTGAAAGCCGGTATCGAAACAGGCGATCTGCGGCGTCCCCGGATAGCGGCGCTGCGCCTCTGCGATCAAGTCCAGGGCGGCGCGCCCATGCAGGGGCGCAAACTTGCATGCCGCCTCAAGGTCGGCAATGACACCGTTGTCGATCAGCCTCGGCCCGAACAGCGTCGGCCCGCCGTGCACGATGCGGTGGCCGACCGCATCGGGTTGCGCTCCGTCCAGCTTTGCCGCGATCTCGTCGAAACTGGCGGTGTGATCGGGTCTATTCTCAACCGCGTCGGACACCACCGTTTCCGCCTGGCCCTTCCCAACGATAAAAGCACCAAATTTTAGCGACGACGACCCGCAGTTGATGGACAGGATCAACGTTTCCATCGCCAGTCGCGCACCTCGGGCAGATCGTCGCCCTCTTCGGCGACGTAGAGCTTGTGCCGCTCGATCATCGCCCAGTAGCGTGCGGTCTCCTTCGGCAAGCGATCTTTAAGCCGCGGCACGCGCTCGATCGTGTCGAGCGCCAGGCGATAACGGTCGAGATCGTTCATCACGACCATGTCGAACGGCGTCGTCGTCGTCCCCTCACCCTTGTAGCCGCGGACGTGAAAGTTGTGATGGCCATGGCGGGCATAGGCCAGCCGGTGCACTAATGACGGATAGCCGTGGAAGGCGAAGATCACCGGGCGATCGGTGGTGAACATCGCGTCGAACGCGCGATCGTCCAAGCCGTGCGGGTGCTTGGATTGCGGTTGTAGCACCATAAGGTCAACGACGTTGACCACCCGAATGCGGATATCGGGCACATACTCCCGCAGCAGCATCGCCGCAGCAAGCGTCTCCAGCGTCGGCACGTCCCCCACGCAGGCAAGCACCACGTCGGGCTCGCCTGCATCGCTCGCCCATTCCCAGATGCCGGCGCCGATCGTGCAGTGGCGCACTGCCTCGTCGATCGTCAGCCACTGCCATTCGGGCTGCTTGCCGGCGACGATCACGTTCACATAGTTGCGGCTGCGCAGGCAGTGATCGGCGACCGACAGCAGACAATTGGCATCGGGCGGGAGATAGATGCGGGCCACCTCCGCGGTCTTGTTGGCCAAATGGTCGAGGAATCCTGGATCCTGATGCGACGAACCATTGTGGTCCTGCCGCCAGACGTGCGACGTCAGCAGGTAGTTAAGCGATGCGATCGGCTTGCGCCACGGGATCGCGCGCGTGGTCTTCAGCCACTTCGCGTGCTGGTTCACCATTGAGTCGACGATGTGGACGAACGCCTCGTAGCACGAGAACAGGCCGTGGCGGCCGGTAAGGAGATAGCCTTCCAGCCAGCCCTGACAGAGATGCTCGCTCAGGACCTCCATGACGCGGCCGTCCGGGGCAAGGTCCGTATCGTTCGGTTCGACCTCGGCCATCCACGTCTTGCCGGTCACGTCGTACACCGCCTGCAAACGGTTCGAGGCGGTCTCATCAGGGCCGAATAGCCGCATGTTCGACGCACTCAGGTTGAGCGCCATCGCCTCCTTCAGGTAGCTGCCGAGCGTCGCCGTGGCGGCCGCTCTAACGGCGCCCGGCGCAGCGAGCGCAACCGCGTGCGACCGGAAATCGGGCAGCGCGAGCGCGCGCATCACCTCGCCGCCATTGGCATGAATGTTGGAGCCCATCCGGCTGTGCCCGGTCGGTGCCAGCGAGGCAAATTCCTCGCGGAACTTGCCGGCTGCGTCGAACAGTTCCTCCGCGCGATAGCTGCGTAGCCAGTCTTCCAACTGCACGAGATGCTCGGGATCCTCGAAGTCGGCGATCGGCACCTGATGCGCGCGCCACGTGCCCTCTACCGGTTTGCCGTCGACAATTTTCGGTCCGGTCCACCCCTTTGGCGTACGGAGCACGATCATCGGCCAGCGTGGCCTTATGCCGCTCGACGTGGCGGATCGGGCTTCGCGTTGGATCGTGCGGATATGTTCCAGAACTGTCTCGAGCACCCCGGCCAGCTGCTGGTGGACGAGCATCGGATCGTCGCCTTCGACGAAGAACGGTTCGTGGCCATAGCCGCGCAGCAGGCTGGCCAACTCCTCGTCGCTGATCCGGGCGAGCACCGTGGGGTTCGCGATCTTGAAGCCGTTGAGGTGCAGGATCGGCAGCACGGCGCCGTCGCGCGCGGGATTGAGGAACTTGTTGCTGTGCCAACTCGCCGCCAGCGCCCCCGTCTCCGTTTCGCCGTCACCGATCACGCAGGCGACGATCAGGTCGGGATTGTCGAACGCGGCGCCGTACGCGTGCGCCAGCGAATAGCCGAGCTCGCCGCCCTCGTGGATCGATCCCGGCGTCTCGGGCGCGACATGGCTCGGGATGCCGCCCGGCCAGGAGAACTGCCGGAACAGCCGCTCCATGCCGCCGCGGCTACGCTCGATCGCCGGATAGAGTTCGGTGTACGACCCTTCGAGATAGGTCTGCGCAACGATGCCGGGGCCGCCATGGCCAGGGCCGATGATGGCGATCATGTCGAGATCATGCTCGACGATCAGGCGGTTGAGGTGAACGTAAATGAGGTTCAGCCCCGGCGTGGTGCCCCAATGACCAAGTAGCCGCGGCTTGATGTCGGCCAGCGTCAGTGGGCGGTCCAGCAGCGGATTGGCGCGCAGGTAGATCTGGCCGACCGAGAGGTAATTCGCGGCCCGCCAATAGCCGTGCATCCGCTGCAGTAAATCCGGCGACAGCGGCGACGCCTCTGCGGCGCGGATGTCCACATGAGGATCGACGAAGGGCGGGCGTTGCAGCAACGCATCCATGTTCAAACGGCCTCGCTGTCGACCAGCGGTTCAGTGGGGCGCGCTTGGCCGGCCGCCGAATGGAGATCGGCCAGTTTGTTATGAATGGTGCGTTCGACGTTGCTGGCCGATCGATCGGCCATCTGCCGCTCGCTACGTGCGCGCGCCAAATGATTGCTGCGGATAATTGGCATAACCGTCTCCCATATCAAAGCGGGAGCGCTAGCGGTCTCTCAGCCGTCGCGGTGCCCAGGGCGGAAGCGACGATGTGCCTAATTACCACGTCCCAGCCTTTTGCCCTAATGATCTCTCGGGCACCGAGCCGGCATGTCAGTTCGAATGCACGCGCGGACGTTAGTTCAGGAACAGTAGGGATGAAGCTCCAGCTATCGCGGCATCGTAGCTCAGCCTTTAGCAAAGCAAGCATGCCGACGCGTGCGCGGCAGCGTTCCTGCATGCGCGAGCCATTACGGCCGTTCGAACGTTGAAGATCCCTGAAGGGATCATGGTTCATGCATCACATCACTCGCGGCGTCGGCAAGCCGCTTCTGCTCATCCATGGTTTGGGTAGCAGCTGGCGTGCTTGGCAGTTGATCCTGGACGACCTGGCAGCAGAACGATCGGTGATCGCCATCGATCTCCCCGGCCACGGTGCAACAGCGGCCGAGCAGGACAGCGGTACGTTCGAAGGGTTGGTCGGCAGCGTCGAGCGCTACCTCGTCGTGAACGATCTTGTCGGTATCGATGTCGTGGGCAGCTCGATGGGCGCCCGGATCGTGCTGGAACTGGCTCGCCGGGGGAAGGCCGGCAACGTCGTCTCGCTTGATCCGGGTGGTTTTTGGCGGGGTTGGGAGCGTTCCTTCTTCCGCACCACGATTGGCCTCTCTGCGAAGCTGCTCCGCGTCCTGCGATCGCGTCTGCCGGTGATCAGCCGCAGTGCCGCGGCGCGCACAGCGCTATTGGCTCAGCTCTCCGCAAAGCCTGCTGCGTTGCCACCTGAGCTGGTGTGCACTGAATTGACCGGCATCACGGATACGGCAACGTTCGATAGCCTTGTCGATGACCTTGCCACGGGCCCCGAGCAGAAAGGCCCAGCCGCTGATCCAGCGCAACGCATTGTCATCGGTTGGGGCAAGCATGACCGGTTGTGCTTGCCCCGGCAGGCAACTCGCGCGGCAGCGGCGTTTCCGTCTGCAACGCTGCACTGGTTTGACCACAGCGGCCATTTTCCAATGTGGGACATGCCGCGCGAAACAGCAGCGCTTATACTCCAGGCGACCAGGTGAGCTCGTCTTTCGCTTTATACGGCGGCATGGAAGGGGAGTGTAGCCGCTAAGACCCATTTCTGGTTGTTCAGGCCGCCCTCCCCGCTCCCCTACTTCCGCCATTCATTCATGTTTTGAATCGGGTTCGAAGGCCCAGGCCGCTCCCGGTGCTAAACGGCGAGAATTGGAACAAACCGGCCGTTCGTGGCGGTTTAGCCTTTCGGCAGCTTCAAACGCATTCCACGCCGTCCTGGCGGCGCTAATCGATGCCTGAAAGCTGCCGTTGGTTCGCTTGAGCACCGCTGTCCAGAACACTACCCTTTGTTGAACCGGGAGGGGGACGCGGGACAGGCGCTTCCCTGCAGCCTTGACGACGCAGAGGGACGGCGAATGTTTGCAAAAGCGGAAAAGTTGTTCGCCCACAGGGCAATTTACAGTGCCCGCCTCTGGTCAGGTCACGTTATACAATAAGCCTAGTCATGCTTCTTTCGATTTCCTCCGTAAGCTGATGATCCACCCATTCTAACGCCATAGAAGTATGTGTCAGCGATACCTACACAGGCATACTTGTTGTAATTCTTGTCAAGGCAGCTGCGAAATATCTCTTGGGAAAACTCCCAGTCGCATTCAAACCGAGACTTTTCTGCATCTGCATAGCAGGAGTCATGACCCATACAGGCGTCGGTAAGGTCTAGTTCGAAAAGTCGATCGGGAACTAGTCCGTCGTTGTCCTTTGTTCCGCATCCTTTACCAAGAGCTAAACCGTCATACCGCCCAGAGTCACTGACACCTCCATTTTTCCATCCCTCGTAAAAAGGCTTCATCGCTTCATAATCGAAGCGCCGCCCAACCCCTAAATAGTCAGAGCGCCTAGTTACCTCACGCTCCCGGACATTGAACTCTCTATTGAAGTTGCGGTTCTCGCCGCCCCCTAAGCCGTATTCCCGGCTTCGGCCAGGTTCGCGATTTCCCTTTTCAGCCCCGACTTCGTTTCGGAGGTCGCGGTCGAGTAAATATCCCATCCAGCAATCCCGTCCGCTAGAGTCGTTTGCGAGTGGCAATTCGCAGGGCCAGAATAACGTCTACCGGCTTCTTGAATTCATCGAACTCGCCTGGAGCGGCAAAGCCAGCGCCCGCAGCTTCTCTAGGCAAACTGTGGCTCGGGAGCATTGCATTGTCCCCGACTGAGACTTCCCACTCACCAAACGGGTCAATATTTATAAATTGGCTGTCACGAGTTATACGAATGCTATCTTGGGGCGAGCCACCAAACCATGGAGGCACTCCGCTAAGGTTCGCTCGCTCAAGAACCCAGCTTTTCTCTACTGTTTCAAGTTTGTCGCTCGCGACTGTCTGAGTTGGGAATTGTAAATCGAACGATAGGCCCATTGAGCGCCTCGCGCTGGACAAGTATTCCAATCCAAACGAGAGCTTACTTCGCTCATCGGCGTTTGTTGGAAAGACCGCATTGAAGCGTTCGTGCAGCTCCCCATAAGTCATTGTAACTCCACACCCAATGACCCTAGCGACATCGTCTTGCTTAATGCCGGGAATGTTATCCCTCACCATCTTAAATCTGAAAACAGACTTCCCAGCGGTTCTTAGCTGTTGCGTGATCTCGCTCGGGTCCTTGCCGACGAAGCCGTGACGCCCCAATGCAAAAAACACGTCCTGAGTTCGTTCAAACCTTCGCCCCTCATCAAGCAGGCGATTTACTTTTCGGACCCATATGACGAATTTGAAAAGGGAGTCAAAGGCGCCAGTCCACGTAGGAGGCGCCTCTACGGTTATACCGAAGTATGCCGTTGCCCCAATCCATATGGCCCAAGCCCGCTCTTGCGCGATATTAATGTTGTCTGAGTATAAGCTTCGCAAAAATGAAACGCGCTCTCCGTAATTGAGTGCGTGCCCAGTCGTATTATGAAGTGCTATTTGCGCTGCGCGTGCTGCTGACAACAGAGATGACCTCTCATCAACCGGGTCGGGCTGCGATCCGGCGGAAGTCTGAGATTGCTTTCTTGCCGCGGCGATCCCAATCTTGGAAATTCGTGTTTCCGGAACTTGGATCTGCTCGGCTAGCTGAAGGTCAAGGGCGGCCTGAACAGCCTGGGCTTCCAATCCCAACACCTCCGCTCTCAGGTCAAGAGCATTATTCAGAATTTTGCTAATCTCGGCCAGATTCTCCTCGACTGTCCACGCAGCGTACCTGTGCTTCTGGACATCGTTGAGCAAGCCCCGGCGGACGTACTCGTCACAGGTGCATTCGGTAATCGGCTTCATCCAAGCGAACCGCTGGTCTTGTGCTACAGTTTGCAGCTCGGCCCGGAGTTGCTCGGATGTACCCACTGACCCGAAATTGAGAACATTGCCCATGCGGTCCCCCTCCAACATTGTATCTGGCGGTGCGGCAGTTCACGTGAAGGTGCTCTACAAACAGATGATAGTCAATGAAGCGTTTCGAGCTGGACACTTGATGGCCAATCGGTCTCAGCACCGTACAAGATCCTGCCCCGCCGTGACGAGACGGTCGCTAGCTGCTGCCCAGAAACCTGCATTCCCAAACACCGGCAACTGCCGGGCCAGACCCGGCAGTTGCCGTAGCCACCGTCCCTTGATCCTTTCGGCAAACAATTTGCAGGAAAGGAGCGCCTACGTCCGCTATCCGCATCGACGCGCCCGGTAGCTACCTGACGCTATTGTCCCCAATGTCGGCCATACCTCTGGCGCTGGAAAATGCATCATCGGACGGCGGCTTCTGGCAGATCCGGACGTTCGCGGCGACATGGCTAAACGGCACATTGTGGTCGCGAACCGACGTGGGCGCCGGTGAACGAAGGGCCGGTTACCGAACCACCCGTCCCCAAAGCGGTCAGGCAGCTTTCCTCCCAAGTCGCGACATCGGCGACCGGCAAGCGGATGCTGGAAAAAAGCTAGGCCCAACCGGCTCTTGCGAGCACGATCGTGCGGCGAAGAGTTTGATCTATGTAGCCGGAAACAAGCGCCGACCTGCTGGCGGAGGTAGCGCGCCACACCATGCGCAATACACCAGACATATCGGTATTCCGATTCATTCCCTCTCTAATGCCACCCGAGGTAACTATCTTTCGTCCAATTCGGGGTAGGGCTCCGACATCCCCAAATGTGAGTTGGCAGGGGCTTACCCCCTACTTGCGAAGGAAAAGGCCATTCTAGTAGCGCCCGTGCAATAACTGAGCATCGTCGACCGGGCACACAACTTATCCGAGTTCGGGCAAGAAGCCCGGCGTCGTTTTCCCAAGAATGCAGGCTGGCCTCGCCACGAAGCCGAAACCGATCGAAGCTCCAGTCTGAACGACAATGCCCTACGAAGCTGGCGATCATTCGCTCTTGGCCCAGTGCCGGCGATGGTGTCGAGGCGGCCGCGCTCAAGAGCGAATTGCTAGGCACGTAGCGGGGTGTAAGGAAGCCTAGGAGCGCCAGAACCGCAAGCAGCGGCAGTCCGAAAATCCTAGCGAAAAATGACATCTTACTCATCGCTCGATGGGTACAAGCACAAGCTTGGCGATCGCTTAACTCAAACCCTAGCGATACGGAGCAGAAGGAGAGAGTCGAGACGATGGTCAACGATGTCGCGACCATCGTCGAGCGCCACGGCGTGCACATGCTCTCGCACTACGCCTCGAAGTGGCAATCGGAAGCATCAGATCGCTACGGGTTGCAGATTCACGCTGGCAAAACCGTACGTCCGGTAGTGGCTCGTCAGGGCACGGCCCGAGACGGCGATTTCGGTATAGCCTTCGGGCGTGCCGAGGAACGCGCCGCGCCAGTCTGCGCCGGCGACGGCACCCGTGGTGATGAACGATATGCCATTCAGCTCGATCCGTTCGTAGACGTGGCTGTGCGCCTGAAGCACAGCGAGGACGTCATAATCGTGCAGGATGCGCAGCACCTCGCGGCCGTCGACGACAAAGGTCCAATTGTGTGGCGTATCGAGCCAGGATCCGGGCTCG
Organism: Sphingomonas sp. 2SG; assembly: GCF_005503285.1. Lineage (NCBI taxonomy): Bacteria > Pseudomonadati > Pseudomonadota > Alphaproteobacteria > Sphingomonadales > Sphingomonadaceae > Sphingomonas > Sphingomonas sp. 2SG. The sequence continues at coordinate 10,187 of NZ_SCMZ01000028.1, read as the reverse complement.
TAGCATTGCATTGCGGTGACCAGCGAAGCGCGCCGGAATGGTGCCGCCCTCGCCCGTCACTTCGACCGTCCATTTGCCGGCCGGATCGTGCCAGCGGGCGCGCCTGGTCGCCAGCGCTCGATACCAAATGGGCGAGGCCAGGTTCGGCGCAGGACCGGCCTGCCCGGTCTGGACGGCAGGATGAAGTGCGGCATCGATGCCGGTGTAGAACACCAGCGCCGACCCGGTGAGGCCTAGCACTTCGAACAGCAGCCCCAGGCTCAGACCCAGCCAGAGGTGGACGCGGCGCACGAGGATGCGCGCATGTGATGCTGCCGATCGGCGGCGCGCGGTCGTCAGAACCGCGTCGCCAGCGCTACCTCGAACGATCGTGGCGCGCCGATATAGACGTTGGTGGTCGGATAGCCGGAATATTCGCCATAGAAGGCGTCTGTCAGGTTCCGGCCGCGCAGCATCAGGGTCGCCTGGCGGCTGACCGGGAACGACAGGCTGGCATCCAGGACGGTATGCCCGGCGACCCGGATGGTGTTGGCGGTGTCGGTGTAGAAGGCGCTGGCGTGCCGCAGGAAGCCACCCACCGTCACCTTGTCGGCGACCGTGTAAAGCGCCGAGGCGTTGACCGTGGTCGAGGGAACATTGATCGGGCGGTTGCCGCTACGATCGATCCGGACGCCACTCACCAGTTCGGACAGCTCGTCATATTGCGCGTCGGTGTAGGACACGCCGCCCGACAGGCGCAGCGCCTTCACAGGGGTAACGACGCCGAACAGTTCGACACCTTGCGAGGATTGCCGCCCGCCTTGGACGGCCAGCGCCGGGTTGGTCGGATCGCGCGTCAGGATGTCCTTCTGTTCGATCCGGTAAGCCGCGCCGGTGACGCTCGCCCGGCCGCCCCATGCACTCGCCTTGAACCCGGCCTCGTAGGCGCGGCCCTTGGTCAGCCGGAACCGGCTGTTGGCGATCGAGGCCAGCAGGATCGAGGACACCGGCGATACCGCGGTCGTATATTGCGCGTAGAGCGTCAGGCCCGGTGTCACGTCCCAGGTCGAGCCTGCCCGCCAAGACACAGGGTTGAAGGTCGGGCTGTTGCGGTCGATCGCGCCGCCCACATTTTAGATCGTCGCGCGGTCCAGCTCCATGTGGTCCCAGCGCACCCCGCCGACCAGCAGCCATCTGGGCGTCAGGTTCAGCGCATCCTCTGCAAAGACGGAGGTCTGCTTCAGCTTGGAGTCGAAGGTGACATTGCCGGCAGTGAAGATCGCCGTTCCAGTGGGCAGCGGCACGATGGCCGGGTTGCGGATATCCACTGCCGGGAGGGCCGAGGTGGCGGCCGTCTGGCGCAGGCTGACGAAATCGGTGTCATTATGTTCGATGCCGAGGCTGGAGCGGTTGCGCAGGCCCGCGATCCGGCTGTCATTGCCGATCACCCCGCGCGCGTTCCAGAATTGGTGATCGTGCCGGAAATCCTGATAGGTCTGGCGGAAGCTGCCATTCGGGAATGCCCCGGTGGGCGCAACGAAGGTCTGGCTGTCGGCGAGCAGAAACGCACGCTTCGCGGTGTAACCGGTCAGGTCGAGCGCGAAAGTCCACCCGCTGCCAATCGCCCAGTCGAGCCGCGCGCGCACCGTCGTCTCGTCGGCACCGGAATAGGCGCCTTGGGGATTGTAGTTGCGGCGACGCAGCGCGCGATCGGCGACCAGGCCGATCGCGCTTGTCACAGCGTCGGTCGGGCGCCACGCATATTGACCGGGGATCAGGGGCAGACCCTGATAGGTGGCGTCGTAGCGATCCTCGAAGTGATCGACCGCGACGAGCAGCGAGAGGCGATCACTCGCTTTCCATAGCGCGCTGGCTGTCAGCCCGGCCGAGAAGGTATCGTTGTTATCGACGTCGTAGAGACTGTCCGATCGCTCGTAACTGGCATCCGCCCGCACCGCGAGTTCGGACGATATCGCCAGGTTGACCCCGCCGGCTGCGAACACCGTGTCGAAACTCCCGACCGACAGCAGCGTGTCGAGGTGGCGATCGCCCAGCGCCGGCTTGCGCGTAACCTTGTTGATGACCCCGGCCAGCGCGCCCTCGCCATAGAGAACCGAGGCCGGTCCTTTCAGCACCTCGACCCGATCATAGTGCCAGTTGTTGCTGTCGCGTTGGACAACGGTCGATGCCGACACCCGCACGCCGTCCTGAAGGATGGATACAGTGTTGCCGGCGAAGCCGCGTAAGGAGACGACGGCCGGGTTCCCCGGCACGTTACCGGCGATCGCACCCACCACGTCGTTGAACGTCTCGCGCGCGGTGCGCAGGCCGCGAGCCTGGAGATCGTCCTGCGTCAGCACCTCGACGCTCGCCGGCGTCTCGCGGATCGACAGTCCGAGCCGGCTGCTCGCCTGCGCCTGATCGTCCAGTTTCAGCGGATCGCGCTGGCCGGTGACGACGATCGTCACATCGGTGCGGTCATCGGCGGTGTCGCGGATTTGTGCCGCGGCCGGGACGGCCAGCAGCAGGCAGGGCGCAGCCGCGCCTGCCAGAAGATGTGTTCGGATCATGGTAATACCTTTGACCGGCCTGACGCCGGGGGCGCGGGCCGCAGTTCATGGTCGCGCCGGATGAAGCGGTGCGGGATGACAGGTCAAAGGTAGGCCGGTGGTCCTCGCAGCGGAGGCCGTAGATAGGTCGGACGTGAGAATACCCGCGGGACGGTCGCGATCAGGCCGAGGGCAAGGATGAAGACGATCAGTGCCGCGAGCTGGACGGGATCGATCGACCCCAGCATCGCGGCCGACAGGCCCGAGAAGGCGCAAGGCATCTCCGCCTTGCTATGATCCTTCGACTTGCCGTGGCCGGTCATGGCACCGTGCATCCCCGGCATGGCCATCGTCATCGTGCGCGGCGCGGTGCCCGAACAGATGGTGATGGTCATACGGCCATGATCGCTGTCGATCATATAACCGGTGGGGACCAGCAGCTTCAGCAGCAGCGTCGCGGCGCAAAGCAGCACGGCAAGCTGGCGTTGCGCGAGGAGATGCCGCATGGTCTGCACGGAGAGCGACCTACCGTTGCCGGCAGGTCGTGTCACTTGGACATTCCGTCCTGCTTCCACCACCGTATGGGCCGATGAATCCTAGAAGCTTACGCCTGCTCGCACGAAGACGGTTCGGCCATTGAAGCCGAACGGCGAGATCGCGTTATACGGTTGCGTACCCGCATTGTCGGCGCCGTTCGTACCGGCTGTGACGCTCGCGACTGTCGAGGCGATGTTCTCGTCCGGGTAGACATCAAACAGGTTCTGCGCGCCGGCACTTAGGCGCAACGCACGCGTCGCCTGCCACGACAGTTCCACATCGGTCAGCACCTTGGCCCCGAATTCCTGAATGATGTCGATGTTGGCCGGATTGGCCGCTGCCGCGACCCGCCTCGTCTGATAGCCCGGCGTCAGAATGTCAGCACGCGTAATCGTCACGTTTGTCAGCGCCACCGTCGCCACTTCGCCGTAGCGGGTGTTGGTGAGCGATAGCGTCACCAGCCCTCGCGTGTAGTTAAGATCCAGCGTCACCTTGGTGCGCGGCAGACTGTCGGAAAACCGCAGCTGTTGCGTCAGGTCGAACAACGGCGTCGTGATCCCAAGCGCGGCGAGCGGCGCAGGGGTACCGGCGATCCGGTCGAACTCTGTCTTGGTATAATTTCCCGCCAACGTGCCGGTGAACAGGCTGCCATCGTCAAAGCGGTGGCGCGCGTTGACCACGAGATCGATGCCCTTGGTGTCGGTGTCGACCGCGTTGGTGATGTACGAAATCGCGCTGAAGTTGCCGGCGCCGCGACTGACAAGGAAGTTGGTCAGGCGCGTATCCTGGAAGGTCGAGGAAATCGCGATGCGATCGCGGAGCTTGATCTGATAGGCGTCCAAAGTCGCGGTTATCCCGCGGCTCTCGAACACCAGCCCTGCTGAAAGGTTGTCCGACCGCTCGGGCCGGAGATCGGTCGCACCGACCAGACGGGCGGCAGGGCTGTTCACGGCCGCGACCCGCACAATCGCCTGTGCACCGGTCAGGATCAGGGTGTTCGAGGCATTATAGCCTTGCTGCGCCAGCGCGGGCGCGCGGAACGCCGTGTTATAGGAGCCGCGCATCGCAAGGCCGCCGAACAGCGCCAGCCGACCAGCGACCTTGTAGTTGGTGGTGTCGCCGAAATCCGAATAGTTTTCATATCGCACCGCGCCTTCGAGGAGCAGCCGGTTGAATAGGGTTTTCTCGAGTTCACCATAAACTGCCCAGCTTCGTCGCCCGATGCTGGCACGATCGTCAGGGCCGGCGCTTGGTCCGGGTTGGGCGCCGATCGGTCCTATCGCGCCTGCCGCAGGCCCATCGATGATGCGCACTCCGCCGTCACGGAAACCGTCGATGTCGCCCGAGAAGAGGCGATAGGTCTCCTCGCGATATTCTGTTCCCACGGCGACGTTGAGCGGAGCGTCGTCGCCCAGCGGAATGGCGCGGGTCAGATCCAGGTTACTGGTCCACTGATAGAAATCTGAACCGAGCCGGTAAAAGCGGCGCGGCGAAGCCGTGCCCAGCGTCACGTTGACGCTGTTGTCGTAGAAAAGGTCCTGCGTATTGACGCCGTAACTGCTCGACAGGTCCCACCCGAACCCGGCAAGCTCGGTGCCGCGAATGCCGGCCGCCACCGAAAAATTCTCTAACTGAGAGTCCAGCACCGGCCGATATCCATCAGGGTCGAAAGCGCGCAGCGTTTCGTTCTGCCCGGCGCGGCGGAAGAAATACTCGATATCCCCGTCGAGGCGGCTGTAGCCGCCGAAGCTGTACACCTCGACGTTCGGTGCGGCTGGCGTGACGAAGTTGACGAACACCTGTTTGTTGGTGCTCGGCTGGTCGCCGAACCGGAACACGTTGCGGTCGATTGTCGCTTCGCGCGGATCGAGCGTGCCGTTGGCGGGCGTCAGCCCAGTGCCGGAGCCGTAGTTGCCGGAGATCGCAACAGGCCGACCGGCCGCATTGGTACCGAAATACTGCTGGCGGGTGTCGGGGCGGGAGCGGTTTGTGCCTTCGGCCTTCTGGATCGACGCGGTCAGCCGAAAGGCGCCGCCGTCTCCGACGCGAATACCCGACGAAACGCTCGCCTCACCATAGGCGCCGTCGCCTGCCGTGGTGATGCCGCCAGTGACCTGCGCGCGCGTGCCCACCGACCGGTCGAGGATGAGATTGATAACACCCGAGATCGCATCGGAGCCGTATTGCGCCGACGCACCGTCGCGAAGCACCTCCGCGCGGTCGAGCGCAAAGGCAGGAATCGCGTTGAAATCGACTGACACGTCGCCGCGACCGACCCCGTTCGAGGCGTTCAGATCGGACGAGGTGTGCCGTCGCTTCCCGTTCACCAGCACGAGCACCTCACCTGGACCCAGGCCGCGCAGCGATGGTGGTTGCAGATAATCGCCGACCCCTGACCCGAGCGGACGCGGCGTGTTGAAGCTTGGCACCTCGACCTTGAGCTGCTGGATCAGGTCGACGCGCCCGCTCTGCTGAAACTGCTCACGGCTGATCGCGTCCACCGGTGTTGCGGAACCGGTCGCGGTGCGCCCGCCGAAGCGGCTGCCGGTCACGATTATCTCGCCCAGCGTCGTATCGGTTGGCTCGGTCGGCTCTGTATCGGCCGTCTCCGCCGGCGTCGTCTGCGCCATCGCCGGTGCGGCCGAAAGCGCCGCGATCATTGCGGTCGCGGCGAGCCGCGGAACCGTGCGTGTCACTTGTATTCCCCTTCCGAACCCTAAGGCTGCATGTCCGCAACCGATGGTTCCTATCAATGATATGTTGCACTGTATCATGAAGGTTGGCAAGTGAGGGGCATGACTGATCGAGCCGAACCCATCCGCCTCCACGACGTGACATTGTCCTACGGCGATCACCGCGTCCTCGACGGTCTGTCACTCTCCGTTAGGAGCGGCAGCGTCACTGCGCTGCTGGGTGGGAACGGCGCAGGAAAGTCCACGACCCTTTCCGTGCTGCTCGGTTTCGCAAAAACAGGAGGCGGCGAGGTTTCGGTGTGCGGGATCGATCCCGCTGTGGACCCGGACGGTGCGCGCCGGCAGATCGCCTATCTGCCCGAGAATGTAGCGCTCTACGAGCATCTGAGCGCGGTCGAAAACGCGGACTACCTGCTAGCCCTTTCAGGCGAGCGGCAGGCACGTGCCGCTATCACCGACGCCCTTGCCGCAGCGGGCCTCCAGGAGCGCGCCTGGGACCAGCGGCTAGGTGGTTTCTCCAAGGGTATGCGGCAGAAGGTGGCGATCGCGGTCGCACTCCTTCGGCAGGTGCCGGTTCTGCTGCTCGACGAACCGACGTCCGGCCTCGACCCTCGCGCCACCGCCGACTTCAACGCGCTGGTCGCGGCGGTTCGTGATCGTGGCACGGCGGTGCTGATGGTGACTCACGACCTGCTGTCCGCGGCTGACGTCGCGGATCGGATCGCGTTCCTTGAGGGCGGTCGGGTGGTGGACGACATTGCGGCAAGCGGTCCCGAGCGCTTCGACGTGCGTGCGCTTCACGCGCGCTTCCAGACCGGCACCGCGGCGATTGCGGCATGAGCGCCGCCCGTCTGATCGCCCGCGACGAGCTGCGCCTGATGGCGCGCAACCGGGTTGCGGTCATCGCCCTTATACTGCTGGTGCTGCTGACCTTGGTGGCGGTGCTGAGCAGTTGGTCGCACCAGCGCGACATTGCCGAGCTTCGCGCCCGTCATGCAGCAGTTGCCGAGCAGGCGTTCGACGCCCAGCCTGACCGCCATCCGCACCGCATGGTACATTACGGCCATTTCATCTTCCGTCCGCTGGGTGCCCTAGCCGCCTTTGATCCCGGTGTCGACGCCTTCACGGGCAACAGCATGTTCCTGGAGGGGCATCGCCAGAATACCGCCAACTTCGGCGACGTGCGGCAAAGCTCGCTTCTGGTGCGCTTCGGCCAGCTCACCCCCGCCTTCGTGCTGCAAGTGGTCGCGCCACTGCTCTTGATCTTTCTTGGCTATGGCGGGCTCGCACGGGAAACGGAGCGCGGCACGCTTCGCCTGCTGATGTTGCAAGGCGTCTCTCGCGGGCAGGTCGTGCGCGGCAAGCTGCTCGCACTCGGCACCGTGGCCTTGCTGGCCGGCTTGCCGGCGATGATCGGTTTCGTGTTGATCGCGGGACAGCCGGGTGCGCTGGCCTTGCCGATGCTGGTCATCGCACTCGGCTATCTTGCATGGCTCACGTTATGGGTCGTCGCGATCCTGCTCGTCTCCGCGGTGGTCCGGCGCAGCCGCGATGCGTTGCTTGCGCTGGTGGCGCTGTGGGCGGTCACCGTGGTGCTGTTGCCGCGTGTTGCTCCTGATGTCGCGAGCGCGGTCGTGCCGCTCCAGAATCGTCTCCAGACTGACGTGGCAATTGCGCGGGACCTGCGAGCGATGGGCGACAGCCATAACCCTGACGACCCGCATTTCGCCGCGTTCAAGGCGCAAGTGCTCGCGCGCTATGGCGTAAGCCGGGTCGAGGACCTGCCGGTGAACTACAAGGGCTTGCTGGGCCTGGAAGGCGAGCGGCTGAGTTCCGGTCTGTTCGAACGCTACGCCGGGCAGAGCTACGCCGCGCAAGACAGCCAGAACGCGCTGGTCGAGGCCGCCGGGATGCTCAGCCCTGCCATCGCAATCCGCTCGCTCTCGATGGCGGCGGCCGGCACCGACTTCGCCGGCCACCGTCGCTTTCTCGAACAGGCGGAGGCGTATCGCTATGCGCTCGTCCAGCGACTGAATCGACTTCAGGCAGACGCGGTCAGCTATGCCGACGACACTGCAAAGGACGCCGGCGCCGACCGCCGCAAGCGGATCGACGCGGGCAACTGGCAGGCCATGCCTGCGTTCGTCTTTGCGGCACCTGACGGCGCCACGCTCGCGAGGGGCGCGGTGCCGGGGCTCGTAATCGTGCTCGGTTGGCTGGCTGTCGCTGCGGCGCTGCTCATGCTCGCTACCCGCCAGCTGGGAGCCCGTCGATGAGCCTGTTCGGCCATGAACTCCGCCTGCTCCTCCGGCAGCGGCTGACCGTCATCGCTCTTGGGCTGCTCGCAGCACTGACCGTCGCTGCGCTTGTCGCGGGGATGGCGGAGGTGGCGCGTCAGCGCGCCGCGATCGCCGCCATTCCCGCCGCGCAGGCCCAGGACATCGGCCCGATCGCCGCCTGGGTGGATAAGGAAAAAGACGCCGGCTCGGCCGCCTACTACAGCTTTCATCCGACCTGGGACGCTCCTTCCCCGCTAGCCTTCGCTGCGCTGGGCATGCGGGATGTGTCTCCGTACATCCTGCGGGTGCGTGCCCTGGGGCTGGAGGCGCAGATTTACGATGGCGATACCTTCAACCCTGAACTCGCGCTGCCCGGCCGGTTCGACTTCGCGTTCGTGCTGGTGTTTCTTGCGCCCCTGTTCGTGATCGCGCTCTTCCACGACCTGGTCTCCGCCGAGCGCGAAGCAGGCCGCGCGCGGATGCTGGAGGCGCTGCCAAACGGCGGGCGAGCGTTGTGGCGTAGGCGTACATGGCTACGTCTCATGCTGCTCTGGGCCGCCCTGGCGGTACCGTTCGTGGCCGCAGCTACTATCGAGGGCGTCGGTTTCGCTACCATCCTGATCGTGTTGCTCTCGATCATCGCCTATTTGCTCTTTTGGACCGGCCTCGCCGCGCTGGTCGGACGGCTGCGCTGGAGTTCGGTCGCAAATGCCGCGACGCTCGCAGCGTCGTGGCTGGTGCTGGTGTTGGTGGTGCCGACCCTTGCCAATGTCGCGATCAACCAGGCCATACCGGTCAATCAGGGTGCGGAGATTGCGTTGGCGCAACGCGAGGCAGTCAACCGGGCCTGGGATATCCCGCGTGACGACACCATGCGGCGCTTTTACGCGCATCATCCCGAATGGGCGGATTCACCCCCGCTCGGACCCGAGTTCCACTACAAATGGTACCTCGCTTTCCACCAGAACGGCGACGAAAGCGTGGCCGGACGCGTGCGCGCGTACCGAGCCGGCCTAGAGGCGCGCGACGCGGCAGGACGCGCGTTCGGGTGGGTGCTGCCGTCAGTCGGGGTGCAGGCGCTGCTGACCCGCCTTGCGCGCACGGACCTCGATGCGCAGCTGGCTTACCAAGACCGCATCCGCGAGTTTCATGGTCGTCTGCGCACCTTCTACTATGGCTATCTCTTCCGCGATCGACCGTTCGGCACGGCAGACTTCGCCCGCGCCCCAAGGTTTATGGATGTCACGCCCGCTGGCGGGAGGCAGCCGTCACCGGTGATGTGAGCCCGCCTCAGCTGTATGAATATGTCCTTATTGGTGTCACAACCGTCCAGTCGTGACACCAACGCGAAAGCGACCGTTTTCTGCGAGGTTCGGTGTTTCAGACTTCGCATCAGATCGTCTGCGCGGGGAATGACCCGGCCATCCGGTGCAGACCTACTATCTGCACCCGGTTCGTGCCCGCCGAGATGAACACGTGCGGGCATCGATCTTGCCATTACGAACCCGTCGGCATGGAAATATCGAAACCGATGGCCGCCCAGGATAGCGCGTCGATCCCGCGCCAATTATGACAGACCGTCCGGGACCAGGACGGGACGATGCTCGCGATGCTGAAGATTACCGCCGTCGATCACATCGTCTTCAACGTTCGCGACATCGAGGTGTCCGCGAACTGGTATGTCCGCATCCTCGGGATGGCCAGGCTCGAGACCCGGTCGGACGCCGGTGATGACCGCACCAGCGTCGCTTTCGGCCATAACAAAATCAATCTTCGCCCCATCGACGCGACGCAGGACAGTTGGTTCACTGGCAAGCAGCCTTGCGTCGGCAGCCAGGATATCTGCTTTCTAACCGATATGCCGTCGGAACGAGTGGCGGCGCATCTTTTCGAAAACGCGGTGAAGATCGAACTGGGACCGGTCGTCAAGCAAGGCGCCAGAGGCCCTATCAATTCGGTCTATGTGCGAGACCCGGACGGCAATCTGATCGAAATCTCGTCCTACGATGAATAGGTTCGTCACCGAATCGGCAAGGCGCGACGACCGACATCAGGCCGGCGTTTGCCCGTTAAGCGATGGGCGGGCCGGGCAGCGGATCGATCGCCAGCACGAGACGACGTTCGCCAGTCGCGCTGATTGGTGGCGAGCG
>NZ_SCMZ01000027.1:0-58378 GCF_005503285.1 Sphingomonas sp. 2SG | reverse complement strand
AGCGTCGCCGGCGCCGCGGCGGCGGCGACGATCATGTCGCCGCCGGTCGGCGCGGCGACGAAGCCGGCCGGGCCGAGCAGCGCCAGCGTGATCGCCTCGACCCGCGCGCGCGCCGCGGCGATCAGCGCGTCGCCGACCGCGCGGCCGCGCGCCGCGTTGAGGATGTCGAGCCGCGACAGCGCGATCATCAGCACGCCGACCGGCGTGCCCGCGGCGAGGCGGCTGCCGATCCAGGCTTCGGCATCGCCCGCCTCGACGCTGATGCCGATGCCGCGCCCGCGACGCTCGCCGGGCTCGCGCGGCGGCGTGCGCGCGGCGAAGCGGATCGCCTGGTGGAGCTCGGCGGGATCGCCGCGGTCGATCAGAAAGTGGGTGGCGCCGGCGACGTGCAGTTCGTCGAGCGCCGCACCGTCGTCGACCACCGCGAGCAAGGCGCCGCCGGTCGCCCCGGCGAGGCCGCCGAGCGCGCGGACGCCGGCGAGGGCGCCGGCGGGATCGCCGCGGCCGTCAACCAGCAACAGCGCCGGCCGGCTCGCCAGCGCGCGTGCCGCGACCCCCTCGCCGCCCTCGTCGGCGACGATCCGCCAGCCGGGCAGATCGCCGATCGCGGCGTCGCCCGCACTGCGGGCCGCGCCCGAAACGATGAACAGCGTCGCCCGCTCGGCCTCGATACCCATTGCCCCCTGCCTAAGCCCCTGACCGCAAAGCGGCAATGGCAGGTGGTGGCGATCTGTCGAACGGGAACGGACTTGTCGCTGGACGGTTGACCGCCTAGCTCCATCCTATGACCAGCGTACTCCCCCAATCCGCCGCGGCGCTGGTCGATCCCCAGGGTCGCACCATCCGCTATCTGCGCATCTCGGTCACCGACCGGTGCGACCTGCGCTGCCGCTATTGCATGGCCGAGCAGATGACCTTCCTGCCGCGTGCCAAGTTGCTGAGCCTCGACGAGATCGCGATCATCGCCGAGCGGTTCATCGCGCGCGGCGTGACCAAGATCCGCCTGTCGGGCGGCGAGCCGCTGGTGCGCCGCGACGTCGGCGATCTGGTGCGGCGGCTCGGCCGCCACGTCGGCGCCGGGCTCGACGAGCTGACGATGACGACCAATGCGACGCGGCTCGACCAGCATGCGCAGGAGATGGTCGACGCCGGCATCCGCCGGATCAACGTCAGCCTCGACAGCCTCGACGCCGAGCGCTTCCGCTACATCACCCGCCACGGCGACCTCGACCAGGTGCTGCGCGGTATCGCCGCGGCGAAGGCGGCGGGGCTCGCGGTCAAGATCAACATGGTCGCACTCGCCGGGCTCAACGAGGCCGAAATCCCGGCGATGCTGCGCTGGTGCGTAGAAGAAGGCCACGATCTGTCGCTGATCGAGACGATGCCGCTCGGCGCGATCGACGAGGATCGCACCGATCGCTTCGTGCCGCTGACCCGCGTGCTCGCCGATCTCCAGACGCAATTCGCGCTACACCGCGACTCGCATCGCACCGGCGGCCCCGCGCGCTATTGGCGGGTCGAGGGGACGGCGACGAAGCTCGGCCTGATCTCGCCGCTCACCGCCAATTTCTGCGACGGCTGCAACCGCGTGCGGCTGACCACCGAGGGCAAGCTCTATCTGTGCCTCGGCCATGACGATCAGGTCGATCTCAAGGCGGCGCTGCGCGACGGCGGCATCGACGGGCTCGACGCGGCGATCGATCTCGGCCTCACCCGCAAGCCGGCGAGGCACGATTTCCGCATCGGCCGCGATGCCGCGCCCGCGGTCGCCCGCCACATGAGCGTCACCGGCGGATGAGCTACGAGCGGCGGGCGCTGGTCGCCTCCCCGACGGCCCCCGCGCAGGCCGCGGCGGCGGAGCTTGCCGACGCGCTCGACTGGGTCGATCCCGCCGAGGCCGACGTGATCATCGCGCTGGGCGGCGACGGTTTCATGTTGCAGACGCTGCACGGCCTGCTCGACCGGCGCGCCGCGCCGGTGCCGGTGTTCGGGATGAACCTCGGCACGGTCGGCTTCCTGATGAACGAATGGCGCCGCCACGGCATCGGCGAGCGGCTCGACCGCGCCAAATCGTTCAAGGTGACGCCGCTCGCCGCGACGATCACCGGCATCGACGGCCGCGTCCATCGCGCGCCGGCGATCAACGAGGTGTCGCTGCTGCGCGAGACGCGGCAGACCGCGAAGCTGGAAGTGACCGTCAACGACCGCGTCGTCATGCCCGAACTCGCCTGCGACGGTATCCTCGTCGCGACGCCGGCGGGGTCGACCGCCTACAATCTGTCGGCGCAGGGGCCGATCCTGCCGCTCGGCTCGAACATGCTGGCGCTGACCCCGATCAGCCCGTTCCGGCCGCGGCGCTGGCGCGGCGCGATCCTGCCCGACAAGGCGCGGATCACGCTGCGCGTGCTCGACCCCGCCAAGCGCCCGGTCTCGGCGGTCGCCGACCAGCGCGAGTTCCGCGACGTCGCCGAGGTGGCGATCTGCATGGACCGCGCGCGCGAGCTGACCTTGCTGTTCGACCCCGAGCACGCGCTCGACGACCGCATCACGATGGAGCAGTTCGTCTCCTGACACGAAGCTGTGGAAAAAGGTGACAACGGGGTTGCACTCCGATTTCTGGCGGCTATAGACCCCCTCCACGACGCAACGTTCCCTGATAGCTCAGCGGTAGAGCTCTCGACTGTTAATCGAGCGGCCGTAGGTTCGAATCCTACTCAGGGAGCCATTTCCCCCCATTGCGGGGTCGGCGTCGGTCTAACCCCCTCCCCATTCCGATGCCTCGGCAGTGCACCGGACAGCTGGTCGGACGTCGCTCGCTTGTGCGATGTCGGACGACCGCCATGGCCGCGAGTCGAATTCCCATCAATATAGTATAAGTTTGTTGCTCCCGGCCGACGGATCGACACGATGGCGGCGTGCCGAGGGCGATACGCCCGGGCATCAAGCCATCTAAGGGGGAACGAGATGAGTGCTTCACGTGCGCGGCGACGCGCCTGCATCGCACTGATGCCGATCATGGTGCTGGTGCCGGGCCTGGCGACGGCGCAGAACGGGCGGCCCGAGACGGGACAGGTCGATACGGACCAGCCGCAGGAAGGCGGCGAGATCGTCGTCAGCGGCCGGCGCATCTCACAGGCGACGCAGGCGATCGGCGAGGATCGGACGACCAGCACGGTCGCGGTGACCCGCGACGCGCTGCTTTCGGCACCCTCGGGCATCTCGGGACTGAAGATGCTGGAGGCGCTGCCGGGCTTCAACGTGCAGACCGACGGTGCGCTCGGCCTCTACGAGTTCGGCAACAGCGTGCAGGTGCGCGCCTTCAACCTCGACCAGATCGGTTTCGTCGTGGACGGCATTCCCACCGGGCGCAGCGACGCGTTCGGCGGCAGCCCGGTGTTCCGCTATGTCGACAATGAGAATCTCGCGGTCGTGGAGGCGTCGCCCGGCGCCGGCGGCGTCACCGCGCCGAGTTATGCGTCGCTCGGCCCGATCGTGTCCTATCGCTCGATCGCGCCGCAGGACGAGGCGGGCGCCTTCGCCGCGCAGACGCTCGGCGACTATGGGCTCAAACGCACCTTCGTGCGGCTGAGCAGCGGCCGGATCGGACCGGTCGCGGCGTTCGTCAGCCGGACCAAGCTCGACAGCGACCTGTGGCGCGGCGCGGGCAGCGTCGACCGCGAACATTGGGAGGCGGCGGCGCAGATCGAGCTGGGCGGCGACAGCTGGGCACGGCTGAAGTTCGTCAGCAACGATTTCTTCGACTATGACTCGCCCACCCTGTCGCGTACCGACTATCTGTCGGCGACTCCCGATCTTGGTGGCAAGACCGGCCGCGACCGGGGCTATATCGGCAGCGTGCCGGAGTATGCGCCGGTCACCGGCGGACCGCGCTATTCGAACGCCAATTATACCTACAATTCGCATCTCGCGATCAACGTCCGCCATGACCGGCTCTACGGCGGCACGGCGCATGCCGGCATCGCCGATGGCGTGCAGCTGGAGACGACGGTCTATTGGGAAGACAAATCCGGCTATGGCGTATCGCCCGACAGTTATGCCAACAGCCTGACGCGCTATCGCCAGCAGGCCGCGCTGGGTCAGGCCGTGGTGGCGCCGCGCGGCACGCAATTCGGCTATTCGGGAGTCGGCGGCGACCGCTACGGCATCGTCGAAGCGCTGCATGCCGATCTCGGCGCGCACGCGATCGATCTGGGCATCTGGGCGGAAAGCGATCGCTATCACCGCACGCAGCTGCGCTACAACACGACCGACGGGTCGCCGGCCAGCGCCGCCAATTACGGCGAAGTGGTGTATCGCCGCCGCGACTATCGGTCGCGACGCGAGACGACGCAGGTCTTCCTGCGCGACCGGATCGCCCTCTCGCCCGCGGTCAGCCTCGACCTTGGCATCAAGGGGCTGGACCTCGACTATCAGCAGCGCGGCTATCGCGACTTCAACGATTATGCGCGCGTCGTGGCGGACACGGTGCGACCCGGCTGGGGCCCGCATTACAATCGCGCGCATTATCGCGACGCCTTCCTGCCGACCGCCGGCCTGTTGCTGCGGCTGCCCGACGACCACAGCCAGATGTTCGCCTCATATTCGGAGAATCTCGCGCTGCCCAAGGGCATGGACGATATCTATGCGGTCGCGCTTAACAGCTCGGCGGCGGTGGTGGCGGCGCCCGCGCCCGAACGGTCGCGCAACGCGGAGCTGGGCATCCGCACCAACCAGCGCGAACTCTTCGCATCGCTGACCGGCTATTACACGCGCTTCGACAATCGCATCCAGGCGATCGCCGCTATCCTGCCCGGCACCACCACCGTCACCGAGACCTTCTACCAGAATGTCGGACGGACGCGCGCCTATGGCGTCGAGCTGCTAGGCAATTACCGGCCCGCATGGACCGGCGGTCTTGCCTACGCCAACCTCAACGTCACCTGGAACAACGCCACTTTCCTTGACGATATCGCGGCCAGCCCGACCGCTTTCGCGACCGTCGGCAAGACGATCCCCGACAGTGCGCGCTGGATCGTGTCGGGCGGGCTGACGGTGGAACCGGCGAGCTGGCTGGTGGCGAACCTCTCCGCCAAATATACCAGCCGGCGCCAGTCGACCTTCGTCAACGCGCCCGGATCGCAGGTGCCCGGCTTCACCGTCGTATCCGCCTATGTCGATATCGGCGACGGCATCAGCATCGGGCCGATCCGCACCATCCGCCTGCGGCTGAACGTCGACAATCTGTTCGACAAGGACGCTTTGTCCTTCATCTCGCCGGCGGTGACGGGCGACGGACTGTTCCGGCCGCTCAGCCCGCGGACGGTGCAGGCGACGCTGTCGGTAGGATTATGACCGCCGGACCGCGCGAAAGCGTGAGGCGATGGACTGCCGTCACCTTGGCATGCGGCGGTGTGCCACAGCGCTGACCGGTGCTGCGCCCGATGACAAGGTGACGATCCGCGTCATGCGAGGACCCGCCGGGCGCCGGCGGGTCCCGCCCCCACATCAGAATTTGATCGTCAGGTTGCTGTAGTAATAGCCACCGTTGATGCCGAACGGCGCCCAATTGTTGGTCGTGGCGACGCCGTTGCCGCTCGCGGCCAGCCCGGCGGCGTAAGTGATCGGGTCGACCTTGGTCGGATAGACGTTGAACAGATTGTTCGCGCCGATTGATATGCCGATCGCGCTGGTGATCGCATAGTGAATGTCGAGGTCGACGATCAGCGCCTCGTCGACGACGTTACGAACGAAATTGCTGGTGCCGCCGCCGTCGATCCAGGCCGACGACGGGCCATAGAGCGTACCGCGCAAGTCGATCGCCCAGCCATCCTTACGAAAGACATTGTCGAGCGACAGCTTATAGTCGGGCGCGGCGGTTTCGAGATAGGAGATCGCGGTCAGGTCCAGATAGCGCTGACCCGACGCGGCAATCTGGGGCGACGGGGCGGCCAGCTTCGTCAGGCGGGTCCGGCCGTAATTGCCCATCAAGGTCAGGTCGAGCGTCGCCGACCCGGGCAGCGGCAGATCGTAATTGACGACCAGATCGACGCCTTTGGTCCGGCTGTCCGCGCCATTGACGAAGGTTGAGATCGACGTCGACGTCACGGTCTGGTCGATGACGTTGCCGTTCGCGATGATCGCGTCGGTCACCGCCTGCGAGCGCACCGTCCGGACACCGTTGATCGTCTGCAGGCCGTAGACGGTGCCGGTACTGACGATCCGGTCGCGAAGATCGATCCGGTAGAGGTCCAGCGTGGCGTTGAGCCGGTGGGCCGGACGAAGAACCAGACCGGCGCTGACATTGGTCGACTTCTCCGGTCGCAATCCGGTGATTCCGAGCAACCGCGCCGCGGCGCCGTTCGCGGGCAGATTGACGCCGGCAGAGGTCGGCGACACCTTGGTGGCCGAATAATATTCTTCCGCCAGGGTCGGCGCGCGGAAACCGGTGCTGATCGTGCCGCGCAGCGCGAGGGCGGGCGAGGTATCGTAGCGGGCGGTGAGTTTGCCGACGCGCGTGTCGCCGAAGTCGCTGAAATGCTCGAAGCGTCCGGCGGCATCGAGCTGGAGCCGCGCGACCGGCTCCGCCGCCAGATCGACATAGGCCGCGACGTTGCGCCGCCGGTGCGTGCCGGCGTCGGTCAGCGCGAAACCGGGATAGGCCTGCACGCCGGTCTTGTAGCGCGATGGCGCGTCGCCGGCGCGGATACCATAGCTTTCCTGTCGATATTCCGCGCCGATTGCGACGTTGAGCGGCCCCGCCAGCCCGATCTCGATCGGACGGCTGATATCGAGCGTATTGCTCCATTGGCTGGCGACGAAATCGCCGACGTGAAAGTCGGTCGGGCTGGTGCCGGTGTCCGCGATCAGCGAGCTATTGGCGGAATGAATGTTGCGGATCCGATTGATATCCTTGCCATAGGTAGACGCCAAATCCCAATGCCAGCCGGCCAGTTCGCCGCGCGCCCCGCCGGTGACGGACAGATCGTCCTCGTCGTCGGTCAACACCGGCGTAAAGCCCTGTGGCCAGAGCGTCGGCGCGATATTGGGAAAGCGATAGTTCTGGCGCGACTGGCCGAAGCGATGACCGTAATTGCCGAAGGAATAGAGTTCCACGCTACCCAGATCTAGCCCGGCATTGTAGCTCAACAGCGACAGCTCATATTTGGAGTCGCCGTAGATACGGTTGAGATGCGGATAGCCGGGAATTAACGGCAGCGCCGGATTGGCACGGTTGGCGGCGGTGAAGACCCGCTGATCGGGCCCGCCGCGATCGCTATAATCGTGATAGCGATGCTCGCCGGTCACGTTCAGGAAGGCCGACGACGACCCCAGCCCGATATTGGCTGCGCCGCCCAGCGTCTCGCCATCGCCCTCGCCATAGGCGCCGCCGGTCGCGGTGAGCAGGCCGCCGCGGTGGTTCTTCTTGAGGATGACGTTGATGACGCCGGCAATCGCATCGGTACCATATTGCGCCGCGGCGCCGTCGGTGAGTACCTCGACATGATCGATCGCGCTGACCGGGATGAAGCTGAGGTCTGCTGCCGCCGCACCGACGAAGCCGCCGGTCGTGGCCACCGTGAGGTTGGACGTGCCGTGCCGACGCTTGCCGTCGATCAGGATGAGCGCGTGATTGGCGCTCAACCCGCGCAGTCGCAGCGACAGTTTAAGGTTGCCGGCATCACCGCCAAAGGCCTGCACGTTCAGCGACGGCACGATGCGGTTGAGTGCCTGCACGAGGCCGGGCTGGCCGGTGCGGACGAGACTGCTGCTGTCGACCAACTGGATCGGCGCCGGACTGTCGGCAGCACGGGTGCCGGTCAGCCGCGTACCGGTGACGACGATGTCGTCGCTTCCGTCAGCCGTCGCGGCCGACGCGGTGTCGGACGGCTTGCGATCGGTGGCATGAACGATGGTGGCCGACATTGCCGATGCCAGCAACGCGACGCGCACGATGGTGAAGATGGCCAAAGCTGTTCCCCCTTGTCTGGCCCCCCAGCCGCCGTCTGCCGATCTCGCGGCGCGACGGTGTGGGAGGGCAAAGGGACGATGATCTTTTAAATGCCAGATCAACAAAACAGCAATTCTTCTCCAATATACATTTCGGCTTTACATATCATGACTTGGGAAAAACTGTCTTTTATTGGCAGTTATCGAATATCATATTGTCAGAACACCGTCGAAAACTGTCCGGCTCACCGTACTATGATGAGATTCCCCGACGAACAGCGGGAGGAGAATGGAGTGGCAAATTCCGAAAACGGGCACATCGACCAATGAAGGCGCCGGCGGTCGTATCGTCAGCTCCTGTCCTGATCGCGATAGCTTTCGTGGCAGCCTTTGCAGGTCTTGCCGATCGTCGCGGTCGCGGCGCCGACCGCCGCGACGTCGCCTCTGCCCGTGATCGCGGTATAGCCGGCCGCAGCCCTTAGGAAATCAGCGCGCTTGGCCTCGAAGTCGGCCCGGTTCTGCCAGATGGCGGGCTTTGCCGAGGTCTGCAGTCCCTGCCCGGCCTGCGATCCGGCGGGAAACCAATTCTCCTTGCCTTGCTGTCGCGCCAGCCGCTCGACCACCGGCGCATTGGCCCTGATGACGGCGAGGTCGGGACTGCCGGATTTGAGCTGGTCGTTGATCGCCTTGAACGCCTTGCCGATCTCCCGATAGTGCGCCTGTCGCGTGGCGATCACGTCATTGACGCCGCCCGCCACCGCGGCCGTACCCGCCAGCAGCATGATGATCGTCGGCAGGCCCCGGGTCAGTCGTTTACAGAACATCGTCTCTCTCGCTCGATAAGGGGGGAATGGATGGCGCGGTCAGCCTGTCCGCACGACGGCGAGGACGAGAACCGCGACGACGATCAAAGCCGCAGCGCCGTGCCACCAGCGGTCGAGCCGCAGCGGCTCGACCCGTTCGACCAGATGCTTGCGGCCGGTGAGCATCGGGCCGATCAGATTGTCGCGCCGAACGATCAGATAGAAGAGGATCGCGACGACATGGATCGCGACCAGCGCCTGCAACGCCCTGAAGATGCGGCCATGCCATTCCGACAGCAGCCGACCGGTGTCGAAGCTGACCCAGGCCGATAGTGGCCCCGATTCCAACCCATCGATATCGGTCACGAACAGCCCGATCAGGCATTGCGTCAGCAACAGCGCGAGCAGCAGGACGATGGCGATCGCGCCCAGTGGATTGTGCCCGACCCGGGTCGCGGACGTGCGCCGCAGCAACGTGCGCGCATAGCGGATCGTGGCGGCGGGGCCGGTGACGAAATGGGAGAATCGCGCGGTGGTACTGCCGGCGAAGCCCCAATAGATGCGGAACAGCACCAGCGTGAGCAGCCCATAGCCGGCATAACGGTGCCATTCCAGATTGCCGCCATGTGTGTACCAGGAGACGGCGAAGAGCAGCACGATCAGCCAATGGACCAGGCGTACCCACCCGTCCCATATCACCGCCGTCTCCGCCGGCGGGGCCGCCATGTCGCTGACCGATGCCGTCCGATCACCCCCTTCGGCCAGTACCGGGCCAATCGTTGCCGGGTCGGCGGAGCCTGGATCGCCGCCCATTATCGTAGCTCCTTCAATTGCTCGATGATCGCCGCGCGCTCGGCCGGGTCGGGCGAATGGACGTCCATCTCCGTACCCGGCGCGAAGGCCTGCGGGTCGGCGAGATAGCGATCGAGCATCTCCGGCGACCAGATACCGCCCTTCGCCTTCAACGCCGTGGAATAGGCGTAATCCGATCGACTTGCCGTCGGCCGACCGACGATACCGATCAGCGACGGCGCAAGGCCGCCGTCGCCATCACCCGCCACGCCGTGACACCGCGCGCAGCGATTCTCGAACAGCACCGCGCCGCGCGGTCGCGGATCGACATGCTGGGCATTTGCGGCGGCGACCACGCACAGCACCACCGCGCCGCCGGGCAGCATCAGCGTCCATCCGACCGGCATCGATCCGACCCCACATTGCTTCCGGTGCAATGCAGCGCCGGAACCGGCACAGTCCGCGTCCGCCGCATCACTTCGCCGCGACCCGCACGGCAGACCCAGCGGATGCGACGGCAGGCGCCGGCTCCGCGAGCAACTGCTCGATGCGACCGGTGAAATCCTGCTGGAGCTGGGCGTGATAGCTGCCGCTGGCCGGTGACGCGAAGCCGGAGTGAACCGCCCTCACCTTGCCGTCGCGACCGATGAAGATCGTCGCGGGCCAGGTGTCGAGATGCGCGAGCTGTGGCACCTTCTCCCACATCTGGGCGGGCGATCCCGCCTCCAGATAAGTGTATTTGACGCCATATTGCTTCACGAACGCCTTCTGCCGCTTCAGCGTGTCCTGCTGCTCGGGCTCCTCGAAGTTGAGCGCGACGATCGCCAGCCCGCGATCGCGATATTGCTTATCCAGCTTGACCAGATATTGCGCCTCGTCGTGGCAATTGGGGCACCAGGTGCCAGTAACGACCGCCACCACCACCTTGCCCTTGAAGCGGGGATCCTCGTTGGTGACGATACGGCCGTCATTGTCGGGGAAGGCGAATTTGAACTTCTCGTTCGGATTGGTGACCGTGGTATGGGTGAGGAAGCCATCCGGCTCGGCAAAGCCCTTCGCCCGCGCGACGGCGGGGCGATAGGCGACCAGCGTCTTCGCATAGCGGCCGTCCGGTGCCGCATCCGACGCATAATCGCTGGCGACGGGCGCCGCCTCGCCGGCCGCCGCGACCTTCGGCCGCTCCACTTGCTGCTGGATGTCGAGCGCGCCGTCCACCCTGGGCGTCACGACGATCACGCCGGGGCGGCTGCCGTCGAAATGGCTGAGCACCCATTTGCCGTCGCGGAAGCTGCCCGCATAGGCGCCGGTGTCGCCGTCGATGCGCAGGATCGACGCAGCGACATCCGCCCCCTGTTGCTGCACGACGAAGCGGAATGCCTTCTCGCCCTTCGACGAGGGCGTGGCGAGCGGGATTTCCCAATTGCCCGCGATCGCCGGCGCCTTCACCGCGGCTGGCGGCGCATCGACGTGGCGAACGGCGTGGAAGGCATAGTCGGCGCTCGTCTCGCGATTCTGCGCGACGACGGTGCCGTCCAGATTGCCGCCCTGCAGCTTCGCATCGATGGTGGTAAGATAATGATCGACGTTCAGCACCAGTTTGCCGTCGCGGAAGGTGGCGCTGGTGGTGCCGTCATAGGGCTTGAAGCCATCGTAGAAGACACCCTTCAGCCCCTCCCCGTCCGGCGCGATGTCGAGGCGGAAGGGAATGTCGACACCGTTGCGCGACAGGACCGCGTCCCATCGCCCGATGACGGCGGATGCATTCGGCTCGGCGCCGATCACGGGGGCGCCGGCGAGGAGTGCGGCGGCGAATGCGGTGGCTTTGAAAATCATCGTCATGATGGTCTCCTATCGCGTGGTGGATGATGGATGGGCCGTTACGTCTTCAGGATCGTGCGCACGTTCGACGGGCCGGTGGCGGCGGCGTGGCGGCGCCATGCCGGCGGCAGGTCCGGCTTGGTGTCGATCAGGATCGACAGGATGGCCTCGCGATCCGCCGCCGACAAACTGGCGAAATCGGCGTTCCGGTCGCCGCCGGTCAGGATTTCGAGCAAGCGCCGGTAAACATAACCTTTGGCCGGCTCGGGGATCGCGTCGAACGCGGCGGAATAGATCAGGTAGCTGCACGGATAGTGGAAGATCCGGTCGTGCAGGTCGAAGTCGCGGAGCGAGCGGCCTTTCCGGTCGCGCGGACCTTGCGCTGCGAACGTGCGCGCAAATGCGGAGGCGGCGATCGTCCTGCGCCGGTCCAGCCCGCCGAGCGGCGTCTCGCCCGAGAAGAGCAGATAGCGGATCAGTTGCTCGGCGGGGCGCCGGATCATCTCCTGCGTCGCGGGCGGCAATGATTCGAGCGCCGGCGGGGTCGCTGCGACCTTGCCGCCCGCTGCCAGCATGTGCAGCGCGATCCGTGTCTGGTAGTTGGTCAATGTGATGAGATTGTGCATCTGCGTCTGGTGGCCGAGCACCAGCAGCGCGACCTGATCGCTGGTCGACGTCAGATAGGCGGCGGCGTCGAAGCGGGTGCTAATCGGTCCCAACGCCGGCAAGCGCCGGTCCGCCGGCGTGACTGCCGCAGCGGCCGGCAAGGTCGCGGCATTGGCCATCGTCGCCGACGCCAGCGCGCCGGTCACGTACCAGCCGCCCCAGCGCTCGCCGAGCGGGCTTTTCTGGTCGGTGATATATTGCGGTGCGCGTGGTGTCAGCGTGCCGGTCGGCGCCGGGTAGACCGAGCGTAGCAGCACCCCCGGCACTCCGCGCGTACCGGCGGCGATATGGCATTGGGTACAGTCCAGCTCGGCGCGCTGGAATCGCGGCCGGGCGGTGTCGACATCGTCCAGCAGGTAGAAGATCGCCCCCTGCATCGGATCGAAGGAGATCAGCTCCACCGTTTTTCCCTGATGCACCGAGCCGACATAGACGTCGTCGTTGTAGTAGAGCGCCCGGGGGTGATCGGCGGAGATGCGGGTGAACTGGAAACTGGTTTTCGAAAACACCAGCGTCTGCGAGCTGACCGGGATGCCGAGCAGCTTGAGCACCGCGGGCAGGTAGCCGCGGTCCTTGTCATAGGCGAGCGTCGCCCGGCCCTCGTCGAGCGCCTTCTGCGCCAGCGCGACGGGATCGCGGACCGGATCGCGATAGCGGATCGGCTCATCGCTGAACGGAACATAGCCCTGGTTCTGCACCGCGATCTGCGCGTCGGCGTAACCGATCATATGCCGGGTGGCGACGACGCCACCGAGCGTCAGCGTCGCCACCACGAGCGACAGCGGCCCGATAACCGCGGCCATGGGATCGCGTCGTGCCTCGGCACCGGATCGGGGGGAGCGAACCACGCCTCCCATCGCTCAGGCGACGATCTCGACCGGTGCCGCGATATGCACCGTTCGCGGCGGCAGGCAGATACGGCCGTCGCAGGACTGGTAGCGGATGGTGACCGGTACCTGCTGGCGTCCCGGTGCCAGTCCGGCGCGAAGCCGCACCGGCACGGTCAGGCTGACGGCATGGGCATGCGTCGGCGTGACGAAACCGAAGGCGGGATCGAACGCGTTGATCGAACTGCTGCCGCTGGCCGCACCGTCGGCTCGAGCGACCGCATTCGGGTCGAGCGAGACGCGCAGCGGCGTCGGACCGTTGGCCGCCTGCTTCAGCCCATAGACGTGCCAGCCGTCGCGGATCGTGCCGCGGACGGTGATGACGACGCGGCGCCCGGACCGTGCCGCGACGATCGGCGCCGCGACCCAGTCGACCGTAGCCTCCGCATCGGCGGCGCGAACCGGCGCTCCGCCCTCCGCAGCTAGCCCGAGCATGACCGCGACGAGGCTTATCCCGAACCGCGCCCGGCGGCGAAGGCGTGGCGCGGCACCGACCAGATTTGCCTTCGGCAAGCGAGGGACGTTAATCTCCGTCACGCGAGCACCTCCATTCGCTACGACCGGCCATTCTGACGGAACCGGGACGGAGGGCCTGTCCCGGCCACGCTCCGCCCCCCGCATCCTACGGAGCGTCGCGCCGATCGCCTGATAGAAATTCTATAATTCCTATTAGATCGATAGGGTATCGATGTTTTGTCATGACGAGGGAATGCCTTGGCCCGGCGATCGGGCTTTCCTGAAGGATCGGCAAAGCTGGGCTTTAAGTGCTCCAGACGGAACTATGTTATCATATGGTATTGGTAGGGATTAAGTCAGACGATACCGCCGATGTCGCGGCGAACAATGCGGAGGATATGCGACCACCATGGCCTATCGCCTGAGCATCCTCG
Source organism: Sphingomonas sp. 2SG (assembly GCF_005503285.1). NCBI lineage: Bacteria > Pseudomonadati > Pseudomonadota > Alphaproteobacteria > Sphingomonadales > Sphingomonadaceae > Sphingomonas > Sphingomonas sp. 2SG. The sequence continues at coordinate 44,575 of NZ_SCMZ01000027.1, read as the reverse complement.
ACAAGGCCCTGATCCCCGAGGGGGTCGCCGCGCCCGATGCGCTCGACGGCACCGTCAAGCTTGCGGTGCGCGCGGACCAGCTCGGCTATCATCGCTATTGGTTCGCCGAACATCACGGCATGGCGACGCTGGGCAGCTCGGCGCCCGAGACGCTCGCGGCCTTCGTGCTCGCGCGCACGCGGCGGATCCGGGTCGGCTCGGGCGGCGTGATGCTGCAACATTATCCGCCGTACAAGGTCGCCGAGACGTTCAACCTGCTCGCCGCGCTTGCGCCGGGGCGGGTCGATCTGGGGATCGGCAAGGCGCCGGGCGGCCTCCCCAATGCGACGCGGGCGCTCCGCGCCAACCAGCAGGGTGCGGCGGCGCAGGATTTCGCGGCGAAGCTGCGCGACCTCGATGCCTTCGTCACCGGCGCACTGCCCGACGACCATCCCTATGCCGGCGCGATCGCCGCGCCGCGCCCGGAGGAGCCGGCGAACCGCATCCTGCTCGGCGCCAGCGTCGAGAGTGCGGCGCTCGCCGGCGCGCTCGGCTGGGACTTTTGCTATGCCGGCCATTTCGATGGCGATCCCGAACGGATGGGCCGCGCCTTCGACGTGTATCGGGCGGCGACGGGCCGGTCGCCGCTGCTCGCGCTCGTCGCCTTCGCCGCGGAAACCGAGGCGAAGGCCCAGCGCCACGTCGGGCCGCTGCGGCTCTACCGCGTACGGCTCGCCGACGGGCAGACGGTCAACCTGCCCAATCTCGATGCCGCCGCCGAATTCGCGCGGCAGGCGGGCGTCGCCGATTATACGACCGAGGAGATCGTGCCGAACGTGCTGTCGGGCACCGGAGCGCAGATCCGCGCCGAGCTCGACCGGTTGCACGCCGCGTTCGGCGTCGACGAATTCGTCATCGACACGCCGGTCGCCGGGTTCGCGCAGCGGCTCGATTCGATCGAGCGGCTCGCGCCGCTGACCCTGTCCCCCGCCCGCGCCTTCGAAACGCGCGCGGCCTGACCCCCTTCACGCCAGGAGCGAATGCGATGAGCAGCCGGTCTTCGATCCCCTTCGGCCTCATGCTGCACGGTCCCGGCGGCCACATGCATGCCTGGAAGCACCCGAGCAATCCGGCCGACGCCAGCATCAACCTGCCGTTCCTCACCGGACAGGCGCTCAAGGCCGAGGCGAACGGCATCGCTTTCGCCTTCGTCGCCGACGGGCTCTACATCAACGAAAAGTCGATTCCCCACTTCCTCAACCGGTTCGAGCCGCTGACCATCCTGTCCGCATTGGCCACTTCGACCAGCCGGATCGGCCTCGCCGGCACCGTATCGACCTCGTACAGCGATCCGTTCACCGTCGCGCGGCAATTCGCCTCGCTCGATCTCATCAGCGGCGGCCGCGCCGGATGGAACGTCGTCACCTCGCCGCTCGAGGGATCGGGCCGCAATTACGGGCGCGCGCATCCCGATCACGCGCTGCGCTACGAGATCGCCGACGAATATCTCACCGTGGCGCAAGGGCTGTGGGATTCGTGGGACGACGACGCCTTCCCGCGCGACCGGACGAGCGGCACCTATGTCGACAAGGCGCGCTTCCGCCGGCTCGACCACAAGGGGCGGTTCTTCGCGGTCGAGGGGCCGCTCAACATCGGCCGGTCGCCGCAGGGGCAGCCGGTCATCTTCCAGGCGGGATCGTCCGAGGCGGGGATCGGGCTCGCCGGCAAGTTCGCCGATGCGGTGTTCACCGGTCCGGCGACGCACGACGAGGCGACGCGCTTCCGCGCGCAGGTCCGGGCAAGCGCGGTGGTGCATGGCCGATCCGCGGATCACGTCAGGATCTTCCCCGGCATCGCCGTGGTCACCGGCGCGACGGACGCGGCGGCGGAGGCGAAATTCGAGACGATCCGCAACCTGCTGACGATCGAGGATGCACTCGACTATCTCGGCCGCTTCTTCGACCATCATGATTTCAGCGCCTATCCGCTCGACGACCCCTTTCCCGATCTGGGCGAGATCGGCGCGAACAGCTTCCGCTCGACCACCGACCGGATCAAGGCGGAGGCGCGCGCGCTCGGCCTCACGCTGCGCGAGGTGGCGCTGCGCTCGGCGACGCCGCGACCGCATTTCCTCGGCAGCGGCGAAAAGGTCGCCGACGAGATCATCCGCTGGGTCGATACCGGCGCGGCGGACGGCTTCATCCTCGGCTTTCCCGTTGCCGGCGAAGGGCTCGACGATTTCGTGACGCATGTGCTGCCGGCACTCGAAGCGCGCGGACGCTACGACCGGGTGCTGCACGGCACGACGCTGCGCGACCATCTCGGCCTGCCCTATCGCGAAAGCCGCCATGCGGCACCGGCGACGGACGCCACCGATACGCGGCGCAGCGCATGACCGATACCGTGCTTCGCCGCAACGTCGCGCCCGTCCATGCCGCGATCGAGACGTTCATCGACGAATCGATCGCGCTGCGGCACGATTTCCATCGCCACCCCGAACTGGCGTGGGACGAACATCGCACCGGCGGGCGCGTCGCCGAGCTGCTGCGCGGCTGGGGCTATGCGGTCACCACCGGGGTCGGCGGCACCGGGCTGGTCGGAACGCTCACGCGCGGCGACGGGACGCGGTCGCTCGGCATCCGCGCGGACATGGACGCGCTGCCGATCGAGGAGGCGAGCGGGCTCGAGTTCGCCAGCGAGGCACCGGGCCGGATGCACGCCTGCGGCCATGACGGTCATACGACGATCCTGCTCACCGCGGCGCGCTATCTCGCCGAACAGGGCACATTCTCGGGTACGCTGCATCTGATCTTCCAGCCTGCCGAGGAGATCGGCCAGGGCGCGAAGCGGATGATCGCCGACGGCCTGTTCGAGCGGTTTCCCTGCGACGCGGTCTATGGCCTGCACAATTGGCCGGGCCTGCCCGCGGGCAAGCTCGGCTTCGTCGACGGGCCGGCGATGGCCTCGGTCGACTGGATCGGCATCCGCGTCGTCGGCAAGGGCGGCCATGGCGCCGCACCGCACGAGACGGTCGACCCGGTCGTCGCCGCCGCGCATCTGATCACCGCCTTGCAGACGATCGTGTCGCGCAACGTCGCGCCGCTCGACACCGCCGTGGTGACGGTCGGCTCGATCCACGGCGGCGACGCGGCCAATGTCATCCCCGATCACGTCGATCTCAAGCTGACCGTCCGCACCTTCCGCCCCGAGGTGCGCGACGCGTTGCAGGCGCGCATTCCCGAGCTCGCGCGGCAGGTGCTCGCCGGCTTCGGCGCGACCGCCGAGATCGAGCAGCGGCCCGGTTTCCCCAGCGTCATCAACCATCCCGCCGAAACCGCCTTCGCGCGCGATGTCGCGACCGGATTGTTCGGCGCGGAGGGGCTGATCGCCGACCTCGCGCCGCGCACCGCGAGCGAGGATTTCGCCTTCATGCTGCAGGCGCGGCCGGGCAGCTTCCTGTTCGTCGGCACCGGCGACGGCGCGCCGCTGCACAGCCCGCGCTACCGCTTCAACGATGCCGTCATCGCGCCCGCCGCCGCCTTCTGGGCGCGGCTCGCCGAGACCTATCTGTCCTAAATCCGGAGGATCGTCCGATGTCCACCGCCCCTGCCACGTTGCATGCCGGCGCCGCCGCCGCGCCGCCGGGATTTGAACAGGACCGGATCGTCCCATCGTCGCCGCGCGATCCGCTCGCCCACCCACTGCTCGAAGGCTTGCTCGGCGAATACGACCGTCGTTACGGCGACCTGCCCGATCATGCCGGTGCCGCCGAACAGGAGGTCTATCACCGCTATCCGGCGGAGGCGTTCGAGCCACCGCACGGCGCCTTCCTGCTCCTCCTGCGCGACGGCGAGCCCATCGCGGGCGGCGGCTTCATGCGCCACGCCGATCCGCTCACCGCCGAGCTCAAGCGGATCTGGACCGCCGACCGCCACCGGCGGCAGGGGCTGGCGATCCGCATCGTCACCGCGCTGGAGGCGGAGGCGGCACGGCTGGGCTATACGCGCGTCTTCCTCACCACCGGCTTCCGCCAGCCCGAGGCGGCGGCGCTCTACCACCGGCTCGGCTATACGCCGCTCTACGATCCGCAGGCCGATCTCGCCGTGCTGTTCAAGCTGCCCTTCGAAAAGGCGCTGGCGAAGACGGTGCGCGACGCATGACCGCCGCCGTGCTGCCGTCCGATCACCACGCCGCGACCGGCCGCTACGACCATCTGCGCATCGTCCCGGCGCGCTATCCGGCGCGGACTGCAGGAACGGTCATCGCGGTGATCCTGATCGCGTCGATCGCCGCGTCGATCCTCGGCAATCCGCGCTGGGGCTGGCCGGTGTTCGCGCAATGGTTTCTGTCGGAACCGGTGATCGCCGGGCTGGGGCGGACGCTGCTGCTGACGGTGCTCGGCACGCTGTTCGGGTCGCTGCTCGGCACCACGCTGGCACTGGCGCGCGTGTCGGGATCGCCGCTGCTCGCCGGCGTGGCGTGGGGCTATATCTGGCTGTTCCGCTCGATCCCGCTGATCGTGTTGCTGCTGTTGCTCAACAATCTCGGCTATCTCTATGCGACGATCGGCCTCGGCGTCCCGCTGACCGGGATCACCTTCGCGTCCTGGTCGACGACCGCGCTGATCAGCCCGTTCAGCGCCGCGGTGATCGGGCTGACGCTCAACCAGGCGGCCTTTTCGTCGGAGATCATCCGCGGCGGCATCCTGTCGGTCGATCATGGCCAGCGCGAGGCCGCCGCCGCGCTCGGCCTGCCGCGCCGCCGTCAGATCTTCGGCATCGTGCTGCCGCAGGCGATGCGCAGCATCCTGCCGCCCGCGTTCAACGAGATCATCAATCTCGCGAAGGGGACGTCGGTCGTCTACATCCTCGCGCTGCCCGAATTGTTCTACACGGTGCAGGTCATCTACCGGCGCAACCTCGACGTCGTGCCGCTGCTGATGGTGGCAACGGTCTGGTATCTCATCATCCTCACCGCGCTGTCGGTGGTGCAGCGGCGGATCGAGCGGCGGTTCGCGCGCGGGGCCGCCGGCACGACAGCGCGCGTGTCCTCACCCTCGCCCGCCCGCCCGCAGGCGGCAACGCCGCGGGTGCCGCTGCCGTTCGTGCGCGGCGGCACGGTGGTGGTAGAGCGCGTCGCCAAGAGCTTCGGCGCGTTGCGCGTGCTCGACGACGTGTCGTTCACCGCGCCATCGGGCAGCGTCACCGTCATCCTCGGCCGCTCGGGTTCGGGCAAGTCGACGCTGCTGCGAACGATCAACCATCTCGAACGCGTCGACGAGGGGTTCATCGCGGTCGACGGCGCGCTGATTGGCTACCGCCAGCAGGGCGAGCTGCTGTTCGAGCTCAAGGAGCCCGAGATTCTGCGCCGCCGTGTCGACGTCGGCATGGTGTTCCAAGGCTTCAACCTGTTTCCGCATCTTACCGTGCTGGAGAATGTGATCGAGGCCCCGGTCAGCGCGCGCGGCCGCCCGCGTGCCGAGGTCGAGGTGGAGGCGCGCGAATGGCTCGCGCGCGTCGGCCTGTCCGAGAAGGCGGACGCCTATCCGCGCCACCTGTCGGGCGGCCAGCAGCAACGCGTCGCGATCGCCCGCGCGCTCGCGCTCAAACCCAAGGTATTGCTGTTCGACGAGCCGACCTCGGCGCTCGACCCCGAACTGGTCGGCGAGGTGCTCGACGTCATCAAGGAGCTGGCGCGATCGGGCACGACGCTGATCATCGTCACGCACGAGATCGGGTTCGCACGCGAGGTCGCCGATACGATCGTGTTCATGGACGCCGGCCGCATCGTCGAGACCGGCCGGCCCGACCAGATCCTCACCCGGCCGCGCGAGGCGCGGACCGCCGAATTCCTCTCCAAGGTCCTCTGAATGCGGCTGATCCTCACCACGATCCTTGCGCTGACGCTCGTCTCGCCGGGCTGCAAGCCGCCGCCCGATGCGGCAGGGCCGCAGGACGCACCACCGATCCGCGCGAAGAAGGTCGATGCGGTGATCGCGCGGCTGCCCAAGCCGCTGCGTCTCGCCGAACCGGGGACGCTGACCGTCGCGATGACGGTCGGGCAATTGCCGCTCGCCGATTTCGCCGCCGACGGCACCACGGTGATCGGCACCGAGCCCGACACCGCGCGACTGATCGCCGACAGCCTCGGATTGAAACTGCATGTCGTCCCGGTCGCCTGGGCGGATTGGCCGCTCGGGCTGGAATCGGGCAAATATGACGCGGTGCTGTCGAACGTGACGGTGACCGAGGAGCGCAAGGCCAAGTTCGATTTCTCGACCTATCGCAACGACCTGCTCGGCATCTACACGCGCAGCGACGGGCCGGTGAAGGCGGTCAACGCGCCGCGGGACATCGCCGGCCTGTCGGTCGCGGTGGGCGCGAGCACCAACCAGTCGCAGATCCTCGATCGCTGGAACGCGCAGAATATCGCCGCCGGGCTGAAGCCTGCGAAACCGCAATATTATGACGATACCGGGATCATGCGGCTGGCGTTGCTGTCTGGCCGCGTCGACGTGTCGTTCGACCCGAACTCCACCTCCGCCTGGGCGGCGCGCGACGGCAAGACGCGCAAGGTCGGCAGCTTTTCGGGCGGCTGGCCGCTGGCCGCGCAGGTCGCGGTGGCCACGCGCAAGGGATCGGGACTCGCCGAGCCGATCACCGCGGCGCTCAACGCGCAGATCGCCAACGGCACCTACGCGCGGCTGCTCAAACGCTGGGGCCTCGAGGCGGAAGCGATCGACCGGTCGCAGACGAACCCGCCCGGGCTGCCGAAGAGCTGAACGACAGGATCGCGGCTCGCCTAAAGCCGTCCGGCGCCCCACGCGGCGTTCGTCAGTGGACGCATGCGCCCTCGCGAGCGTCGCGGCGCGCGGCGTAGCGGTGCAGGATCCACCGTGCGACCAGACCGATGACGATCGTACCGAAGCTGGTCAGCGCGCCGATCGGGCCGACATGGACGACGCTGGCGCGAAGGATGTAGAGCGCGACTCCGGCGAAGATCGCCGACAACAATAGCGCGAACGGCATGCGATACGGCCGCACCGCCGCCGGGCGCTTGCGGCGCAGGATCGGCACGGCGAGCGCGCTGAGCGTCAGGAACAGCCAATAGACCGGCGACATATAGTCGACCATCGTCGCAAAGCCGGTCGGCGTCAGGGCACCCCACACGATCAGCAGCAGCGTGATGACGGTCTGGAGCAGGATCGCCGCGCGCGGCACGCCGCGCGACAGGTCCCAGCCGGCGAGCCGTTCCAGCCCGGGCGTGTCGGCGGCCGCGGCATAAAGCGTGCGCCCCCCGACGATGAGCAGCGCGTTGAGCACCGCCATCGTCGCCAGTCCGACCGCGGCGACCATGATCGTTTCGCCCGTGCGCCCGAATACGGCGAGCATCACCGCGGCGGCAGGCGCGTCGCTGGTCGCGAGACCGGCGCTGCCCAGGACCTGCAGATAGGCCCAGTTGGCGACGAGGTAGAGTGCGGTGACCGCGCTCATCCCACCGATCAGCGCGCGGGTCATGTCGCGCGGCCGTCGCACCTCGGCCGAGAGCGTCGCGGCGTCGTTGAAGCCGCCATAAGCCAGCATGACATAGACCATCGCCACGCCGAAATCGGGTGTGCGATACGAGCCGGAGGCCGGATGATGCCCCACGCCGCCCTGCAACGTCAGCCACAATGCGGCGCCGCCGACCGCGAGCAGCGCGACGACGTCGAGCAGGACGAACACCACTTCGCTGCGCGCACTCGTCCGTAACCCACGCAGGTTGATCGCGCTGAGCGCAACGACGAGGGTGCCCGCGAGGATCGCGCGCGCAGTGCCGTCCATCGGGATCATCTCGCCGAGATAATCGGTCCCGACGAAGGCGAGCATCGCGGCCGAGGCGGTGAAGATCACCGCAAAGCGCGACCAGGCGAACAGGAACGCGATGGTGTCGCCATAGGCCTCCTTGAGGAAGCGATAATCGCCACCGGGATGCGGAAAGGCCGAACTCAGTTCGGCGTAACACAGCGCCCCGATCAGCGCGACGATGCCGCCGATCGTCCAGGCGGCATAGACGGCGGATGCGGATCCCAGTGCGCTGCCGACGAACGACGCCGAGCGGAAGATACCGGCGCCGACGACCATGCCCATCACCACCGACGACGCCTGCCAGGGGCCGATCAACCGGCGCAGCGGCATGTCGCGCTCGGCGCCGGTCGGCAAGAAAGACCCGGATTCCGTCATGTACGTCCCCGTTCAGCCCCAGCCGAAGGGCCGGGAAGTTTTTGTTACGGGTCCGTTATCAATCCTTGCCAATTCCGACCAGTCAAATGGGATATCGGATTGCAAGACGACGATGGGGGACATGATGAGGATGATGCGGCAGCGGCTGCTCGTCGGGGTCGCGGCCATATGGCTGGTCGCCGGCGGCAGCGCACGGGCGCAGGAAGCGCACCCGGATGACGACGGCGAGGCTGCCCGGGCGGATATCACCGTCATCGGCACGCGCGCCGCGGGACGCGGCACCACCGACAGCCCGGTTCCGATCGATGTGATCCGCGGCGACGCGATCCGTCAGGCCGGCGCGAACGGCGAACTCGCCCAATCGCTCGCCACGTTGCTGCCCGCGTTCAACTTCCCGCGCCAGTCGAATTCGGGCGTCGGCGACACCGTGCGCGCGGCGCAGTTGCGCGGTCTTTCGCCCGATCAGATCCTCGTGCTGGTCAACGGCAAACGCTATCATCCCACCGCGACGACGGCGCTCGACGCCAAGATCGGCCGCGGCACGGCGCCAGTGGATTTCAACACGCTACCCGTCGGCGGCGTCGCGAGGCTCGACGTGCTGCGCGACGGGGCGGGCGCGCAATATGGCTCGGATGCGATCGCCGGCGTCGTCGATATCGGTCTCGACCGGCTCGACCATGGCGCCGCCGCCGGCATCACATATGGCGGAAACGTCACCCGGCCCGATGCGCTCGACCGGACGCTGCACGACGGGCGCACCGCCGTCATCGACCTGAAGGCCGGCACGCGGCTCGGCGAGACCGGCTTTCTTACCCTCGGCGGCGATTATGGCCGGCAGCAAGGCACCAACCGCGCCGGCTATGATCGCGGCGGCCAATATCTGTCGAACGGCAGCTATGCCGATCCGCGCAATGACGCATTTTTCGGGCGGCGGCTGTTCAAGGTCGGCGATCCGCGGGTCGACAGCGGCCATCTGTGGTTCAATGCCGAAAGCGCGGGCGACGACGGCGTGACGCTCTACAGCTTCGGCATCCTGCATCTGCGCGAAGCGGCCGGCGCCAATTTCTTCCGCTGGCCGGTCATCGTCGACGGCAAGGGCGACGATTATGTCGCGCCCGGCCAGCCGGGCAACGGGTTCCTCCCGCAAAGCCTCGTCCGCAACGGCGACCTTTCGGTCACCGCTGGCGTGCGCGGCATATTCGGCGGGTGGAAGGTCGATGGCAGCGTCACCTATGGCGGCAACTGGATCCGCTATCGGCTGCGCGACTCGCTCAATTATTCGCTCGGTGCCGCCAGCCCGACCGCCTTCCTGCTGTCCCGAACCCGCTCGGATCAGCTCGTCGGCAATCTCGACGTGTCGCGGGACTATGACCTCGGGCTGGCCTCGCCCGTCACGCTGGCGGCGGGCCTCGAATATCGGCATGAGCGCTGGCGCTCCCGCCCCGGGGATGCCGCCTCCTATGCGGTCGGACCGCTCGCCGATCCGGCGTCGCTGGGATTGCAGCCGGGGGCCCAGGCCGGTCCGGGGTTGACCCCGGACGATGCCCGCTCGCTGGGGCGCGACGTCGTGGCCGGCTATGCCGAAGCCTCCGCCGACCTGCTGCCGGGCGTGCTGGCGGATGTGGCGGGACGGATCGAACATTATTCGGATGCGGGCACCGCGGTGGCGGGGAAGGCCGCCGTGCGCTGGGCGATCGCACCCGGCCTCGCGGTGCGCGGATCGGTGTCGAACAGCTTCCGCGCGCCGGGCCTCGCGCAGCTCGGCACCTCTGCCACCTCGCTCAGTTTCGGCGAGGGCGGGCAGCTGCGCCGCGTCTCGACGCTGCCGGTGGACAGTCCGGCGGCGCGCGGACTGGGCGCGCGCGACCTGCGACCCGAGCGCAGCGTCAACCTGTCGGGCGGGATCACCACCACGCCGGTGCCGGGACTGCGGCTGTCGGTCGATGTCTTCCAGATCCTGATCGACGATCGCATCACACTGTCGGAACGCTTCGATCTGTCCGCCGTGACGCCGTCGCGGCGCAGCGCGCTCGGCCTCGCCACCTATGATGCGATCAATTTCTTCACCAACGCGGTCGACCTGAAGACGCGCGGGATCGATGCGGTCGCGGACTATCGCCGCACCTACGGCGGCACCACGATCGGACTAAGCGCAGCCTATAGCTATGCCAGGAACACGATCCGTCGCGTCACCGCGCCGCCGGCGCAACTCGCCGCCAACGGCATCGGCGGCGGGCTGATCGGGCTGGAGGAGACCAATACGCTGGAGACCGCCGCACCACGCGACAAGATCATCCTGTCGGCGGATGCGGCCCGTGGCGCGGTCTCCGGTCTCGTGCGCGGCGTCCGCTTTGGATCCGTCGAACACGTCTTCGATTTCGGCGGCGGCTTCACGCCGCGGCAGCGGTTCGGGGCGGCATGGTCGCTCGATGCCGAGCTGTCGCTGGCCGTGCGCCGCGGACTGACCGTGAGCGTCGGGGGAAACAACCTGCTCGACCGCTATCCCGATCGGTCGATCGACGATTTCAACGGCGCGGGCAATCTGGCGTACGACCCCTTGTCGCCGATCGGGATCAACGGCCGCTTCCTCTATGTACGCGCGCGGGTGACCTTATGATCCTCCCGAGCCTCGTCGCGGCGATCACTGGTCGCGGCGCAGATTGCGCCGGACGGAGCGCAGGACCGTGCCGCCCATCTGCTGGTGGACCTCGTGGCGATCCCGTCAGTCAACGGCAAGCCCGCCGTAAGGGCAGTCGCCGAGAGGCACGCGCATAAATCCTGCAAGCCGGCTTCACACCGACGGGAGTCCCGTTCCTGTTCTATAGGCAAACGATCGCGCCCATCTTGCGCCCGCGTGCCGAACGGCCATGCGGGGGTGTGATCTTGTTGCCCGGTCATTTGGACGTGGTCTGGCGCATCGCGCGGAACCTGCTGCAGATATGATCTTCCGATTAACCTTATGGATTATGGATCAGCGCAGCGTTTTCTCCGGAGCGCGTTGTCCATCGGCTTGCTCAGGCGACCGACCGGCAGGCTGTCGGCGCGCGTCTCGACGCGCGTCACGCCAAGAACGAGGCGGCGATATCCGCGTCGCCATGCCCGGCCGCGATCACCCGGCGAAAGCGTTCCAGCCCCGCCGCCGCCAGATCGACCTGCACCCCGGTCGCCGTCGCCGCATCGATAACGAGCTGCGCATCCTTGGCGCCATTCTCGACCGAGAAGCTCGGCGCGAAATCGCCCGCCAGCATCGCCTTGCCCTTGGCGTGGAGATAGCCATAGTCGAGCGGCCCGCCCGCCACCGCCTCGAACAGCAAGGCCGGGTCGACGCCCGCCGCGATGCTCGACGCGACGCCGGAGGGCTATTGAGGACATGACCATGCACAAGGGCTTGATCGCACTCACCATTCCGTTGCTAGCCGCCGCAGCTGAGCCGCCCCGCGACTGGTCGGCAACGCTGCGGGCCGATGCGATCGCGTTCCACGACGCGATAGCGGCGAACCATCCGGGCCCGGTCAATCGCCTCGACCCCCGTTTCACCGAGCGCAATGATGCCGGGCTCGCACTGGCGCTGCGCCGGGCGGCGAACGCACGCGACTATCCTGCCTATCTGTGGGCGATGCGCGCTTATGTCGCTGGCTTCGACGACGGCCATGTCGCGTTCGATGTCAACCAGCCGGTGCCGCTGCCGCTGCGCTGGCCGGGTTTCCTCACCACGGTCGACGGTGCCGAGCGGGCGGTGGTTGTCACCCGCGCCGACGACGTTGCCCTGCCGCTTGGCGCCGAGCTGGTAAGCTGCGACGGCATCCCCGCGAAGACCCTCGCCATGCGGAACGTCGGCGATTTCCGCGGCCGCTGGAGTCTTTTCAGCCAGCGGGCCTCAACCGCGGGCCGCCTGTTCATCGACGCGGGCAACCCGTACGTCCGTCGCCCCGCACGCTGCCGCTTCACGGTAGACGGCAGATCGCGCGAGGTCGTGTTGCAATGGCGCGACCTGCCCGACGCTGAGTTCGACACCCGCTTCGCGGCGGCGAGCCCGCGCGCGCATCCCGAGATCGGCGGGACGACGCTGCCCGATGGCACTCGCTGGTTCACGCTCTCAGGTTTTGACAGCGACCCTATGAGTAAGGATGCCAAAGCTCTGGTGCCGCTAATCGCCAGCATGAAGGTCGATGCCGCAGGGCTCGCGGCGGCGCCGCGCATCGTGCTCGACCTGCGCGGCAACAATGGCGGCTCGTCCGACTGGTCGAGACAGGTCGCGACGATCCTATGGGGCGCCGCTGCGATTCGGAGGCTGCCATCGGATAGCGACGCGGTCGACTGGCGCGTGTCGCCAGGCAATCTTGCGACGATCGACGGCTATCGCTCCGCCTGGCGAGCGGCGCCGGACGCTTCGCCCGAGGCGATGCGCTGGGGGGATCGTGTCTCTGCGGGGCTCAACAGCGCGCTCGCGCGCGGCGACACGCTGTGGCGGGAGGCCGACGAGGAGGCCGCGGCGCCGGCCACCGATATTGGGGCTCCCGTGCTGCCGCCGAAGGGCCGGGTGTACGTGCTGACCGACCTCGGCTGCGCGTCCGCCTGCCTCGACGCGGTTGACCTGTGGACTGCGCTCGGCGCGGTGCAGATCGGGCAGGAGACGGGCGCCGACTCGCTCTATATGGACATCCGCCGCGTCCCCCTGCCGAGCGGCTTCGCGCAGGCGATCGTGCCGATGAAGGTCTATCGCGGCCGCAAGCGCGGATCGAACGTCCCTGCGGTGCCGGTTCACCGTTACACCGGCGACATGCGCGACACTCCCGCGCTGCAACGATGGGTCGCGAGCCTCTCGTGAGCGCACTGGACTGGGGCGCCAGGGAAAGGCGGATCCGAGCGCTGCGAATGCCATAATTTGCCCGGGCGAGGTGGCGCGCGGTCGACAGATCGGTGCGCGATCGCCAAGTGTAGCCGAGCTGGAGCGCTCGGTCGCTCTCTACGCAGTCTTGCCCTATCGGAATGGCCGGCCCGACGAGCGGCAAAGCGAGGGCTGCTCTCCCGCACTCGCCGCCACTGCGCTATCCTGCGGCAATGGCTAGGAAGAAGCGCTACCTGACCGCGACGATGGCCGACGGCTATGTAAAGACGATCGGCCCCACGGCTGCGCCTTTCACCCATTACTGGCGTATCGTCGCGCATCTTCACAATGGCAGGACCGAGGTGTTCTGGGGTCACACAGCATCCGCAAAGGAGGCGGCCAGCAAGAAGGCCTTACTGGAAGAAGCGGCGAAGCGGCACGGATGGAGGCGTTTCGACTTTGAGGTCGTCGAACTTGAAGAGCATTCCCGCCTCAAGCTTCGCGGTTCAGCTTAATTACAGTGAACGGCGCTCGGTCGAGCAGGCTGAGCAGCCGGGCACGGCGATCTCATTCAAGCTGTCAGATGTGCCCGCTGACGAGTACGATCCGCCTAATCGTGACGAGTGACCACAGCGCCTCGCGGGTTACTGTCCGCCCCCGCCTTTCGACGGGAGCCGACAGCCGTGTTCAGAAGCGCGCCGGCTGCGCATAGCGGGTACGCTCCTCGCGCACCTGATCGAGCGTATAGGCAGGAGCATCCGGGTCGAACGAGTTCCAACCGTTCTCGCGATAGCTGGCGCCGCGAGTCGCTGCCGTCACCGAGCCGTTCCGGTCGAGCACGGCTTCGGCTTCGCCGACCAGCGCGTCCGGCACTTTGGCGCTGACCAGCGAACCGCCGCGACGAACCCCCTCGGCATAGACGTGAGCGTCGTTCTCGTCATGCCCGGCGTCCTTGAGCGCGCCGACGATGGTGCCCGTCGCCGCGCCACCCGCCGCGCCGATGCCGGCTCCGGCGGCCGTTGCCGCAAGCCAACCGGCAGCGACGATCGGCCCGAGCCCCGGGATGGCGAGAAGCCCGAGGCCTGCGAGCAGACCGCCCGCGCCACCAAGCATCGCGCCGGTCGATGCGCCGCGGCTGACATCGCCGTGATCGTTGACTCCCTCATCATCATGCGTGGCATGGTCGGCATGATGCCCGTCGGCGTTGCTGGCAACGATGCTCAGATCATCGTGCGCAATCCCGAGTTGCTCCAGATCGCGGACTGCGGCAGTGGCATCCGCATAATGGTCGAACAGGCGCGTAACGGTCTGTGACATAACATCTCTCCTCATCAATTCGGTCAGCGCGTCGTGATGTTGCCCTTGTAGTCCAGCATCACCGTGAGCTGCTTTCCGCCCTTCGTCGCCGCACCCTGCCAAAGGCCATTCTGCTTGGTCAGCTTCGAAGCGAGCTTGTAGCCCGCTTTCGCAAAGCGACCGCGCGCCTGATCCTCAGTAAACGAATTGGCGCCCTTGGCAGGCGCTGCGACGCTATGCGGCGCGCCGTTCTTTACCGCCGGGTTATGGGAGCCGGCCTGGGTCTGCGCCGGCGCGGCGCTGGCGAACAGGGCGACGGCCGAGGCGGCCACCAGATATCGAACCATAAACTCTCCTGGGTTGATGTTGTGGTCTTCATGCGGGGTCTGCGACCGGCCCGCGTTCGGGGGACCGATCGACGGTTCCGCACGGGCGTCGGCCCGACCGTGTCGCCCGCCCCTTTCGGGCGGGACGCACGGCCGGGCTGTCGCTCAGCGCACCGCGCCGCGGCGAAAGAGATTGATGATCGCCAGCAGCACCACCGCGCCCAACAGCGACACCACCACGGACTGGATGCTGATCACGCCGCTGGTGATCGGTGCGCCGCCGATCAGCGGCGTAATCAGGAAGCCCGCGAGCATGGCGCCGACGATGCCGACGACGATGTTGAGGAATATCCCCTGCTGGCCGTCGGTGCGCATGATCATGCTCGCCACCCAGCCGATCAATCCGCCGACGATAAGAAGTACAATCAGTCCCATGGTGGTTCCTTCACATCATGATTTCGTGGTCGCTCAACGGGCGACGGCACGATGATGTTCAGATCGGCACCGGATCGCAGGCCGGGGCTATTGGTGCGCCAGCACTAATCGGACTAGTGCCGATCGGGAACGTCGACGCTGCCCGAGCGCTTGTAAGACCATGGCTTCACCCGCATCCTCGCCGACGTTCCGCCACCTCAAACAGCTTATGGCGCAATTGCTGGACGGCGTGATCCTGCTCGATGCCACCGGCGTGATCCTGAGTGCCAACGCCGCGGCACTGCGCATGCACGGGATCGAAAAGCTCGAAGATCTGGGTATGACCGCCGAGGGCTATGCCGAACGCTTCACGCTCCGCTCCGGCACTGGCCGGCGGCTCAAGCGCCGCGAGTATCCGCTGTTCCGGCTGCTCGCCGGGGAAAGCTTTCCGGACGAAATCGTCGAGGTGATGCCGGCCGGCGAAGACGAGGTGCGCTGGGTGCATCAGGTTCGCGATGTCACGATGGATGTGGATGGGGGAGAGCCGGACTATCTCGCGCTCGTTCTCTGCGATGTCTCCGCACGATTCGATGCCGAAGCACGGTTCAAGGCGATGTTCCAGGCGAACCCGGCACCGGCGCTGGTCGTGCGCCTGTCCGATCTGCGCGTGATGCGGGCCAATCAGGGATTCCAGTCGCTGACAGGGTTCAGGGAGGACGACCTTAGGGGCAAGGCGCTGTTCGGCCTGGAGCTGCTCGACGGCCTCGCGGACGCAAAAGAGGTCAGGGCGTTGATCGAGGAGGGACGGGTCGTACCCCAGGCCGAAGCCGAATTGCTCACGGCGGATGGATCGCGGCGGCTGGTCTTGTTCGCCGGCCAACCGATCGACGTCACGCAAGAGGACGCGCTGCTGCTCACCTTCGCCGACCTTCAGCCGCGACGCGAGGCGGAACAGGCGCTCGCCGCCAGCGAACGACATCTTCTGACCGTGTTCGAGATGGCCCCCGTCGCCATGGCGGTCACGCAAGGCGCCGACGGGTCGATCACCCGCGTCAACGCGGCGTTCCGGGCACTGACGGGATATGACAGCGCAGAGCTGACCGCGCTGACGACGGATGGCCAGGGCGTGTGGGACGTGCGCGACGCCTATCACGCAGCGGACCGGCTCGTCGCGGAACACGGCACGCTGCGACATTACGAAGCGCGTCTGCGGTCACGTGCGGGCGGATTGATCGACTGCCTCGTTTCGGGCGAATCCATCAACGTCGATGGCACGGATTGCGTGCTGTGGGTCTATCAGGACGTGACCGAGCGCCGCCGCGACGAACTCGAACTGGCCAGAGCCATCGACGAGGTGATGCAGGATACGAGCTGGTTGAGCCGATCGATCCTCGACAAGCTCGCCACCCTCCGCCGCCCACAGACGCAATCCCCCGCCGAAGATCTTAGTTCCCGCGAGCGGGAGGTGCTCGGCCTGATCTGCGACGATCTGGACGATAGCGCCATTGCCGAGCGCCTGAGCCTGTCGCGCAACACCGTGCGCAACCACGTCGCGAGGATCTACTCCAAATTGGGGGTGAGCCGGCGCAGCGGCGCCGTCATCTGGGGCCGGGAACGCGGAATGGGCTCCCACGGCTCATAGCGGCAGGCTGGAGATGACGTCCGCATCACCGCCG
The DNA here is from genome assembly GCF_005503285.1 of Sphingomonas sp. 2SG. NCBI lineage: Bacteria > Pseudomonadati > Pseudomonadota > Alphaproteobacteria > Sphingomonadales > Sphingomonadaceae > Sphingomonas > Sphingomonas sp. 2SG. Next base: position 27,834 of record NZ_SCMZ01000027.1, on the reverse strand, counting down.
ACATAGAAGATCGAACCCCGCATTACCTGCGGCAGCGCGCCAAGGTCGATCCGTTCTTGTCAGCGGGCACGATGTCGGCGGTCCCATGGGCAAAGACGATGACGGGGTGGCGGAACCCGTCCGCCATCCGCCTTAACGGATTGATGCCTAAAGTTGATGGATACCAGATGTCGCAGACGTTGCCCTCACGGTCGCACGCACTGTTCGACACGGTGGTTGTCGTCGCCCATGGACCATCCGCGGCGTAGCGCCGCTCAATCGGCCCGTTCGGCTGGTACGTCGCCGCTGTGACCGGCTGGATCAGGGCCACCGCAATCAACGCACCTATCAATGACCAACGCATTGTCCCGTCTCCTTGTCAGGGAGTTATCCTCTCAGCCAGCCTCTCCGGGCCGTTCCTATTGTTTCGTGAGCCAGCCGTGCGCGCCGAGCCAGCCGAGCAGCGCCTGGTTCCAGCCGACGCTGGTCGTGCCGGCCTTGCCGTCGAAGCCGAAGCCGTGGCCGCCATGTTCGTAGACGTGCAACTCGACCAGGCGTCCTGCGCGGCGCCAGCTGTCGGGCAGGCCGTAGCCCTGCTTTCCAAAAAGCTCGTCGTCGCTCGCCACCGCAACGAACAGCGGCGGTGCGTTCGGGGATACGGTGGTCGGCGCCATGGAGGGATAGATGGCGGCGAACAGGTCCGGAGCCGTTCCGGGGGCAGCGGCCCTTACCAGATCCACGCCCATGATCGCTCCCGCCGAAAAGCCAACATACGCGACGCGCTTGGGGTCGATGCCCCATTGCGCGGCGCGGGTTCGCACCAGTCCCATCGCCGCCTGTGCATCGGCGAGTGCCGGCGCGGGCGCGCGGATGTCCGCCCCCCCTTTCGCGCCCGCCATAGCGGCGGCCGCGAAACGGGCGAGTGCCGCCTGCTTGAACGCCTCCATCGCCGCGGGCGTGGGATCCAGACGATATTTGAGGACGAAAGCGGCGATACCGTGATCCGCGAACCAGCGCGCGGGCTTCATCGCTTCCGCTTCCATCGACTCCATCACGAAGCCGCCACCAGGCGCGATAACGACCGCGGCGCCCGTCGCCTTGTCCTTGGCGGGCAGAACGGGCAGCAGCGTCGCGGTCGACACGTTGCGCACGGTCGGACGGCCGGCGAGCGTGAACCAGCTTTCCGCCGGCATGCCGGGCACCCCGCCGGTGCCGAGCGGAATAGCGCCGGACTGCGCCGGTGTCGCCATCGGCGCGACCGGAATGCCCTGCGCAGAGGCGGACATCGGACAAACGAGCGCGACCAAAGCGCTGACGATGCGGTTACACAACATCGGATAATCCTTTGCTAAAGAGGGTTAGCGCCACTGCCGCGCTGGAAGGGTCACGGTGACGGCAGGGCCGAGATCCGTGGCGGACCGGCCAAGCGCGAAGCGATAGGTTCCCGCGGCCATACTCCAGCGGCCGCCCTTACTATCGGCGAGCAGGCGCAGTTCGATGGGGATGGTTGCAGTTGCGATCGCGCCTGACCCGACAGCCACCTTGGCAAACCCGGCAAGGCGCAGCGTACGTCCGGCGGGCGTGGAAACGAGGTAGAGCTGGGCCACGTCGCTGCCTGCGCGCATCCCCGTATTGCGGATCGTCGCGGTCGCTCGGGGGTTCGCACCACCGACGATCTTTACCGCGCCGTGCTCGAAGGTCGTATAGCCGAGGCCAAACCCGAACGGGAACAGCGGCACCGCCCCCTTGCGTGCGAACCAGCGATAGCCGACGTCCGCGCCCTCGATGTTGTAATCGATCGGATAGCTCTTGCCCGCCGCTAACCCGGCGGCGAAATCGCGGTCGATCATCCCCGCATAAGGTAGCGCCGGCCGCGGCAGCTGCTCGATCGAGGCCGGGAACGTTACCGGCAACCGACCCGACGGGTTCACGTCGCCGAACAGCGTCGCCGCGATCGCATCGCCGCCCTTCGCGCCGCCATACCACGCCTCGAGCACTGCCCCCGTCCGCTCGAGCCAGGGCATCAACACCGGGCCGCCGGTTTCTAGCACGACGATCGTCTTGGGATTGGCAGCGGCGACCACGGCGATCGTCGTGTCCTGCCCCCCAGGCAGCGACAGATCGGGCACGTCGGCACCCTCGCTCATCCACTGCGTTGCGAAGACGATGGCGACGTCGGCGCGGCGCGCGACCGCGGCGGCCTCAGCAGGATAACGCCCATCGACGAACGTCACCTTCGCCTTGGGCGCCAGCGCACGGATCGCTGCGAGCGGCGCGGTGCCGTGGAAGGTCTGGTTGTTGTATTTGGCGAGGGGGCCTTCGCCGCCCATCGGCAATGATACCGCCGGCCCTCCGACGGGCTGGACCTGCGTTGATCCGCCGCCCGACAGAACGCCGGCATCGGCATAGCCACCGATCACCACGATCGAGCCCACGTCCTTCGACAGCGGCAACAGCGCGTTCCGGTTGCGCAGCAGCACGATGCCCTCGTCCTCGACCGCACGGGCGATCGCGGCGTTTGCGGCAAAATCGATCGGCGCCTTCACCGGCGGGTTAGCATCCAGCCCGATCGCATAAATCGAGCGCAGGATGCGCCTGTTCATGTCGGCGACGCGACCGGCGTAGGCGGGATCGCGCGCCGCGGCCGCCGCCAGCGGCGCGCCGAAGAACACCTGCTTGTCGATTTGCGCACCCGATTGCTGGTCGAGTCCGGCGAGCGCGAAATCGGTGGCGCCGACGGCGCCCCAGTCCGACATCACGAAGCCGGGATAGCGCCAATCCCGCTTCAGCACGCGGTTGAGCAGATAGTCGCTGCCGCACGCCGGCGCGCCCTCAACGCGGTTGTAGGCGCACATGACCGCACCGGGCTTACCCTGGTCAATCGCGATCTCGAAGGCGAGCAGGTCGCTCATGCGAAAGGCATCGTCGGCGATCCTGCCGTCCACCGCATGCCGCCCGGTCTCCTGCGCATTGAGGGCGAAATGCTTGACCGTGGAAAGGACGTGTTGCGACTGCACGCCGTCGATCGCTGCGCCGCCCAGCACGCCGGAATGCAGCGGATCCTCACCGAAATATTCGAACGTTCGCCCGTTGCGCGGATCGCGCATCAGGTTAATCCCGCCGCCCAGCAGCACGTTGAAGCCCTTCGCACGCGCCTCGCCCGCGATCATCGCGCCGCCACGACGGATCAAATCGGGGTTCCACGTAGACCCCATCGCCGTCGCCGACGGCAATGCCGTCGCGCCGTCCTTGCGCAGTCCCGCGATGTACGACACGCCCAGGCTCGCATCGGTTTCAACCAGTGCCGGCACGTCGAGCCGCGGGATGCCGGTGACATAGCCCGCGCCCAGCACTGCCTCGGCTGGTATCGTCACGTTCGGGATCAGCGGGATTGCCCACAGGCCGCGGGTCAGCACCGTCCGTTCATCGGGCTGCATGCGCCGTTCGGTTTCGGCTGCACGTCGATCGGCGTTCGCTTCGCTGGTTTGCGGGGACCGGGCGGTTTGCGCGCCCGCCGATCCGGCGGAGCCCAGCAGGACGGCAAGCGCCACTGCGCGGGTGTACCGAAATGTCATCATACCTACTCCCGATCGCGCGGTCACTTGCATACGCGCTTGACAGTATGTTTCAGACAGACAATGCTTGTTGTCAAGCGGCACGGACCGCGAATTGGGTGAGGAAAAGACGATGCGTGGATTGGCGCTGCTGATTGGTTCAAGCGTGCTGGCATGGGCCGGTAGTGCGCAGGCACAGACCGCTCCGGCGACCGATGCTCAGGCTACGGCGCCGCAGGCCGACGCGAGCTCTGCCGACGGCGACATCGTCGTCACCGCACAGCGCCGCACGGAAAACCTGCGCGACGTCCCCATCGCAATCACCGTCGTCAACGGCCAATCGCTGCGCGAAACCGGTGCCAACCAGCTGGCCGACATCACCCAGCGCGCCCCTAGCCTCAACTTCACCGCCACCCCTGGGGTGCCTAATTTCGCGATCCGCGGCGTCGGCACCAACTCTTTCGACTATGGCATCGAGTCCGCGGTCGGTATCGCCGTCGACGACGTCAACATCACGCTACCGCGCTACGTCCCGCTCAATTCGCTGGCGGATGTCGAGCGCGTTGAGGTGCTGCGCGGGCCGCAGGGGCTGCTGTTTGGAAAGAACACCACCGCCGGCCTTATTTCGATCACCACCGCGCGGCCAGAGCTCGGCACGTGGAGCAGCAGCGGCCGCGTGCAGGCCGGCAGTCGCGACCAGGTTCAGTCACAGGCAGTGGTGAACGTGCCGATCGGCGATACCATGGCGTTGCGCGTTGTCGGCGGATATCAGTATCAGAAGCCCTCGACGCAATTGGTCGGCCCTGGCCGGCTCGACCCGGTGCGGCGCTGGTTTGGCACCGGCAAATTGCTGTGGAAGCCGACCGACCGACTGACTCTTTACGCGATCGTCGACAACCAGAACAACAGCGGGATCGAAGCCTATTCGACGATCCGCAAATTCGGCGGCAACGACCCGACGCCAATTCCCGCCGCGTTCCGCCCGCTGGCGCCTGCCAATTTCGTCTTCGCGCGAAACACTGCGCTAGGCGTCGTCGCCTCCCCTACAAACAACAAGACCGCGATCGGCAGCACCAACGTCGTGCGCGACGAGAAGAGCTTCGGCGCACAGCTGTCAGTCAATTACGATGCGGGTCCAGTGGCGATCACGTCGGTCACCGCCTATCGAAACCTGAAGGCGCGTGCGAACAACGATGTCGATCAGACGCCGGTACCTTTCTTCGACACCAACATCGCCAATTCGCAGTCCTATCAGCTGTCGGAGGAGCTCCGCCTTTCCAATGCGGGCCATGGGTTCGTCGACTATACCGCAGGCCTCTATTTCTTCCGCCAGCATATCGACGCGCAGATTTTGCAGGATGGTACGTTCGGCGTTTTCCCCGCCAGCTTCCCCGTGCGCCTGTCGCCGGTCAATGGGCAATCGAACTTCAACTACACGACAAAAAGCTATGCCGGCTTCGCGCAGCTGACCTTCAACCTGACCTCGCAGCTCCGTCTGATTGCCGGCGGTCGCTACACGCGCGACGAGATCGACTCGACGACCACCGTCACCGCGGTACCGGGCGTGTGTAACCTCGTCACCTTCCTGCTCAGCGGCGGCCGGCGCTGCATCGGCGCCCTCGCCGCGCCCATTTTGGCGGGTCGCAACGCCAACGGCTTCTCAGGGCGCGCGGGCATCGAATATGCGATAGCGCCAACGGCCAATCTCTACGCCACCTACACGGGCGGCTATAAGGGGCCGGCAATCAGCTCTGCGGCAGGGGTCGCATTCAACGTCGACCCGGAAAAGGTCGACGCTTACGAGATCGGCGGGAAATTTGACCTGCTCGACCGCAAGCTGAGCCTCAACGTCGCCGGCTTCATCAACAACTTTCGCGATTTTCAAGCGCAAGTCTTTGATCCTACGCTAAATGGCGGCCTGGGCTCATTCCGCACCGGCAACGCGAGCGAACTGAAGACCCGCGGCGTCGAGGCGGAGGCGATCGTCCGACCCGCGCGCGGCATCAGCTTCAACGGCGGCATCACCTATCTCGACGCGCAATACGGCAATTATAACGTCGCCTGCTTCTCCGGACAGACCGCCGCGCAAGGCTGCACACTCGCTGGCCCCAGTTTCAATGCCGCGGGCACGCCACTGGTCGGCGCCTCGAAGTGGACAACAAGCCTCGCCGCCAACATCGATCAGCCGATCGGAAACGACCTGAAGGTCTTTGTGACCGCCGACTGGCGGTATCGCAGCCGCTTCTTTTACGCCATCAACGATCCCAATACGATCCAGTCGGGCTATTCACTGGTCAACGGGACGATCGGTATCGGCGACATCGGCGATCACGCCCGCTTCAGTGCGTTCGTCCGGAACCTGTTCGACAAGCGCTACGCCGCTGCCATCTTCCCCGGCAACTTCTCCGCCGGACAATATGTACAGACTTTGCCTGACAATGCCTTCCGCCGGATCGGTGGCGCATTCGAGTGGCGCTTCTGATACGTAAGGCCTTGTCTCGTGCAGCGTGACCGGCTCATGCTTTTATGAAATGAGACGATGATGATGAGCGAAACGAGGCCTAAGCGACGGACGCAGGAACAGCGAACGGCGGAAACCCGCGCGGCGCTCTTCGAGGCAGCAGTGCGCGCGATCAGCCGGCTAGGATACACGCGCGCCAGCAACGCGATCATTGCCGACGAGGCTGGGATTAGCCGCGGCGCAATAACCCATCATTTCGCGTCCCGCGCCGCTTTCATCGCCGAGGTGGTGCGTTGGGTCTTTGACGCAGAGGTGGTCGCCTATCGAGAACTGCAACGCGAGCGGCAGATCGGATCGCGCGTTTCGGATTGGCCGCGCATTTCCTGGGAGGTGTTGTCGCGGCCATCGGGCATGGCGGTCCTCGAGATCTTCGTCGCCTCGCGCAGCGACCCCGATTTGGCGACGCTCATCAAGCCCGTGCAAAGCGCGATTGAAGAGTTGGCAGCAAAGGCATTCCGCGACCGGCTCGGAACCACCGTCGTTGATAATTCGGCGATCCGCCTAGTCGTCTGGGCGATGCGCGGGATGTCACTGGGGCGCGAGTTCATCGATGATCCCCAGGCAATGCAGGAGTCGGTGAACTTGCTCGCGTCGCTGCTGGAGCGAGCGGCCCCCAACGGCACGCTGGAGGAGCTGCTGCCGTTGCCAAGGGGCTGACGCTGGATCAACCGCGACGGCGACCAATGATGTGCCAATAGCCCACCGGCATGAGACGTTCGATCACAGCGACCAATTTGGCATCCTGCCCGACCAGAATACGTGGCTGGCGCCGTTCGATACCGCGCACGATGATCTCTCCCGCCTGATCTGCATCGAGGCGCAACACCTTCTGGAAATGCGCCTGTTGCCTGGCGGCCTCGACCGCATCTACCGCCGCGGCCGCACGGGCATTCGTCGCGATGCCGGTCCGCACGCCACCGGGATGAACGACGCTCACCCCGACCGGCGACCCCGCCGCCTCCAATTCATGGCGCAGCGCCTCCGAAAATCCGCGTACCGCGAATTTTGCTGCAGCATAGGCGCTTTGACCCGGGGGTGCGATCAGGCCGAACAGGCTCGACAGGTTGACGATCTGCGCCTGCGGCCGCCGCTCGAGCACAGGCAGGAACGCCCGGGTCATCCGCACCACACCCTGAAGATTGATTTCAAGCAGCCAGTCGAACTCCGCCTCGGTCAACTGGGCAAACGTCCCTGCCAACGCTACGCCGGCGTTATTGATTACGACATCGACCACGCCATGCGCTGCCGCGACCTCGTCGGGAAAGCGCGCGACGGCGCTCCGATCTGCCACGTCGACCCGATGGCAGGTCACGCGAACGGCATCGCCGATCAGCCCCGCAGTTTCGGCAAGGCCGGCCTCGTTGATATCTGCGATGGCAACATCGCAGCCCCGAGCCGCCATTGATCGCGCGATCGCACGCCCGATCCCGCTTGCCGCACCGGTGACGACCGCTACCTTGCCGTCCAGCATCAGTCGAGCGCTCATACCGCCACCCCCGTTGGCGTCGTTCGCGCATAGCTAAAGCGCAACACGCCATCGTCCATTTGCCCCGTGCGCAGCGCCCAAAGATCTTGCACGTAGTTCTGCTGCACCCGCCAAGGCGCACGAGCGCCCTGGCGCGGAAGCAGCGCGGCGGCACGCTGGACGTAACCGGAAGTCAGGTCGAGGATCGGCGGCTCGTCGGTTGGCGCTGCGGGCGCAACTGGTACCACGCTCGTCGCACCGCGGGCCGCCATATGATCCAGTAGACGGCGGACGAACTGCGAAGTCAGGTCGCACTTCAGCGTCCATGATGCGTTGGTATAACCGATTGCGAAGGCAAGGTTCGGCACCCCGTCCAGCATCGCGCCCTTGTAGAGCAGCCGGCGTCCCGGATCGACGACCTCGCCATCGACCGTGATCCGCGCCCCTCCCATGAGCTGAACCTTCAAGCCGGTGGCGGTGACGACGATGTCCGCCTCCACCGCCCCGCCCGACGCGAGGCGCAGGCCGCCCGGTTCGAACGCCGCGACCTCGTCGGTCACGATCGACGCTTGTCCCTTGCGGAGCACCTTGAACAGATCCCCATCCGGCACCAGGCACAGCCGCTGATCCCAAGGATCGTAGCGTGGTGTCAGATGCGTCTCTATGTCGAAATCGGGACCCAGCATCGCGCGCTGATGCTGCGCGATCTTCTGCTTCAACACATGCGGCTTGCGACGCGCCATTGTGTAGACGAAGCTGCCGTAGAGGATATTCTTCCAGCGAATTGCCGCCTCCGCCGCGCGTGCAGGCAGCCAACGTCGCATGGTTCGTGCATGCATGTCTCGCGACGAGCGCGAGACGATATATGTCGGCGACCGCTGTACCATGGTGACGTGCGCGGCCCCCATTTCTGCAAGCGCCGGCACCAACGTAACCGCGGTTGCACCAGATCCGATCACGACGATGCGGCGATCTGCGATGGTGAGCGCGTTGGGCCAGAATTGCGGATGAACGATCTGTCCCGCAAACGTCGCCATACCCGGCCACGTCGGCGCATGTCCGGCGGCATAATCGTAATAGCCTGAACACAAGAACAGGAACCGGCAGGCAACCTGCCGCACGTCGCCCGCCGCTTCGTACGTCACCGTCCATACAGCGTCCGCCGACGACCAGTCGGCTGCGGTAACGCGATGCTTCAGGCGGATGCCCCGATCTATGCCGTACTCGGCGGCAGTATCGCAGATATAATCGCGGATGTCGGCGCCGGCAGCGATCGAGCGGTCGCGCGTCCATGGCCGAAACGGAAACCCCAGCGTCGCCATGTCTGAGTCAGATCTCAGGCCGGGGTAGCGGAACAGATCCCATGTGCCGCCGATCGCATCACGCGCTTCGAAGATCGCCCAGCGACGATGCGCTTTGCCCTTCGAGATCCAATAAGCGGCGTCGATGCCGGACAGTCCCGCCCCTACGATCAGAACGTCAAGTCGCTCCATATCCGTCTCCGCTCATCCTCGCGGCATATAAGTGACAATGCTGGTTGTCATTGTCAATTGGACTATGGAAGGAGCATGACGACAACGACTGTAAAACGCTGGACCGGCAGATCGCTTGATGCGCGCCGGGCCGAACGACGCGAAATGCTGATCGCGGCAGGCGTGCGCCTCTACGGAACGCAAGGGTTCCACGGCACCGGTGTCCGGGCGATCTGCCGCGAGGCCGGCCTGACCGAGCGTTATTTCTACGAAAGCTTCGCGAATGGCGAGGAACTGCTGCTGGCGGCTTTCAGCGAGGTGATCCAGGCGCTCCTCACCCAAATAGTTGAAGCCGACGAACCGGGCAAATCTGCCGAGCATCGCGTCCGGCGGATGCTAGGCGCCTATTATGCCGCCCTGCGCGCGCATCCGGCGGCCGCGCGGGTGTTTCTGATCGAGATTGTCGGGGTGTCGCCCGAAATCGACGATGCGATCCGCCAGTCCATGCATGATCTGTCGTCCCCGCTGTTCGCTGCGCTGGCCTCAGATCAGAACGGCCATTGGCGTGGGGACCCCTTATTACGGCGTGGGATTGAGGGCGGTCTTCTCCATATCGCGTTGGACTGGGGAGCTAACAACTATATTCACTCCGTAGATACCGTGATCAACGCCGCTTGGCCACTTTGTCTGGCCGCTACGTCTAGGCTCGACGACGAGCCAGATATGTCTGGGTGACCCATTTCCGGCCGTTCAGTCTCCCTGGCTCATTTCCCAATTTCGGCCATTCGTTAAGCTGAATGACGCAGCAACTCGCTCGGCATGTCGAACCGGTCGATCAAGCCTTCGGCTCTTGCGTCGCTGGCGCCGCAGGCAGGTGGCGGCTCACCTTGGCTTTCAATAGCCGGACGAGTTCAGGCTGCATGAAGTCGTATTCGTCAGGTATATCAAGACAGACCACGCGCTTGCCCCCCAGTGCCGCCCGAAAGCGCCGCTGCAGCTTGCTGCGGTGCGCCTTCTCCATGACGAAGATCACGTCGGCCGACGCGACCATCTCGGCCGTGAGCGGGTTGTCGGCGTCGTGATTAGTGCCGGCAGAGTCCACCTCCAAGTCCTCCCGGCGCGAGAACACCTGCTCGGCGGTGGGGCTGCGCAGCCTGTTCTGGCTGCACACGAACAGCACCGTGCGAGTGCGGGGATGCCTCAACCCTGGCGCCTACATGCCGCGCCAGGCGAGCGGACCTGGGGCCGCGTCAGCCGAGAAGTCGATCTGGAGGACGCGGCGCCGTCGCGGCGGATCGGCTGCAAGCGAGCCGTGAACGATCGATGTGGCGTAGAGCCAAACATCACCCCGTTCGGCAAGGCAGAGACGCTCGCCGAAGGTAGTCACAACACGCCCGATCTCGGCTTCGGGCAGGCGGCCCAGCCGGTGCGAGCCGGGCACGATGCGTAAGGGGGCGTTGCGCTCGTCAACCGCATCCAAGTGTATGCGCAGCGTCACCATGCGCTCGATGATCTCAAACGGCGGCTCCACCTGGATCAGCCCGGACTTAACCGTCCACGGCCCGTACCCGTCCGTGTCGATACGCTTCTCAACCACGATCGTGCGATCCTGGTGCCAGCCGAGCGCCCAATTCCGCTCCGCGGTTTTGTCGAACAGGATCGCACGTACAGGGCGAGCCTGTTCCCCGAGCACCGACGTCGCGATCGCGCCGACCGGTCCGGCGTCATCGAGGAAGGGCTGCAGTTGCCGCCCCTCCCCTATCCGCACACCCGGCCTGCTCGTCGGCAGCGCGGCCAAAGCAGTCTCGAGGCGATCGCACGCCGCTTCGTCCAGAGCTTGCGCGAACAGCTGGGCTCCATCATCGTTGAGGGTAAGGTTAGCAGATCGACAGACGGTTGAGAGCATGAGGCTGAGGCTAGCGCGACCGACCCTCGGCGTCGACCCGGACCCAGATGCGGCTATTCACACGGTTATTTGCCTTCCCAACTCCCGCCATTCGTTCATGTCGGCAAATGCCTGGTTTCGGGCATGCAAATTCGGCAGTTGAATGGTGCGACCTAGTGGCATCGCGGCGCGGCCAATCTCTCTGTTGACATGTTCCGGCAGACAAAGCAGCAAAACGGCTCGGACACCGCTCCATAACCGGCACGCGCACCGCCGCCCCTGCCCGACAAGGAAGAGACGATGGCGGACTCCGCTGTGGCCGAGATCAGCTTCGGCCGTGTTGCGCCTGGCATCTGTGTCCGCGACATTCAGGCCGCGCAGGATTTTTATGCGCGTGTGCTGGGCTTCCGGAAGGTGTTTGAAAACGGCGATCCGGTCGGCTTCATGGTAATGGAAAAGGATCGCGCCGAAATCCATTTGAGCCAAAAGCCAGACCACAAAGCCTCAACCGTCAATGTCATGCACATGTTCGTCAGCGACGTGGCGGCGCTCTATGCCATCTGTGAGGTTGAGGGTGTGCGGATCATAAAGGGTCTTGCCGACAAGGCTTACGGACAACGTGCCTTCGTTTTCGCCGACCCGGATGGCAATCGGATCGATGTAGGCGAACGACGATCCTGACCCTGCTTGCTGCCCAAGGGCCGCCTCCGGGCGGCTCTTACGAGGATCACGAGACTGGCATGGGCGGCAGCCGCTCGGCGGCTTTGAGGCGGACGGGACCCACTTCCCGCCATCCAGCGCCCTACATGCGCTTCCCAACTGCGCCCGTTCGTTCATGTAGTTTGCTCAAGCACTCAATGAGCCGCGGAGGCCGGTCCGAACCGACATGAAGTAGTATAAGACTGCCGATCACCATCGCTGCTGAGAACGACCGGTAGCGCTGAAACTGTCCATTCTTGATGTAGCGAAGAGCCTGCGCGGCGATCCGGTTCGGCCTGAACAGCAGAAGAAGGCTGGCGGCTCGGGTCCCAAATTCAGCGTACGCTCCGAGCGGATGTCGGCCCTAACCACCGATCGCGCGATCGACGCCAGATGGGGATGGCGGGCGCGACGAGGATTTTTTCTGATCCCGCCACGGCCTGCAAAAACAACGACTTAGCCTTCTGCTTGGTGACCAATGCGTCACATGATTGTGTCAAACGCAAGTGATCTGGAGCATGCCATCTGATCGCACTGGCGTCATCGCACGACGCATCCAACCTCAGGTGTCAGGCGGTCTGCGCCGAATAACGGCATTGGGCTCTTAGCGGCCGCGCAAGACCACAATGAACGAATGTCCGAGTTTGGGAAGTAGGGAGCGCGATCCAAACGTCCGCAATCGGGTCCTTCCCGACGTTTGACCCAATGGGAATGCCCCGGCCGTCTTGCGAACCGTTCCCAATCGGGAAGCGTTTTCGTGTCAGGTCAACGGGATGCCATAAGCGCAGAATTTGTCGTCGCGTGTCCACCCGGCCTTTTCATAAAGCGACTGGGCGATCGTGTTGGTGACGGCGGTAGAGAGCGAAAGCCGCGCTGCGCCAACGTTCCGGCCATATTCACATGCCCCGTCCAGCAATATGCGTGCCGCCCCCATACCGCGCGCGTCAGGGGAGACGAACAGGTCATTGAGGATGAACGTGCGGGCGAGCCTTGCTGACGAGAAAGAAGGAAATAGTTGTACGAAACCAACCGCCCGGCCTCCTTCACAAGCCAGCAGGATGATGGACTGCTGATGTTCGAAGCGGTCGAACAGGAACGATCGCACGCCGATCAGGTCGGACGGCTGCTCATAAAATTGGCGATAGGCGTCGAACAACGGCACCAGTGTGTCCAGATCGGCAATGGTGGCCTGGCGAACGGTCAACGACGGCGACTCCCACAACGATTTATTCGTCCGACGGCGAGCGGAACGGCGACAGCACGATAATCGATAATCCGCGTCGGCGATTGCCGCCAGCTTTCCCGAAACTCGCTTCCGGCGGAACGGCGTCCGACCCCTCGATCACCAGTCCTTTTTAGGGAGCTGCGGTATCAACGCGCCACCCCCGCAGCGCCGCTCGTCGTCCTGATCCGAACTAATTTGGCCGTGTTCGCGGCGCTTCCAGCTTCTCCAGGTGCTCGGTCGCATTGCCGTTGCCGGGGTTAAGGATCAGCGATCGTTTGAAATGCTCGATCGCACCGGCGCGGTCGCCCGTCGCCTCCAGCGCTTCGGCCAGGCTGTCATGCGCGTTCCAGCTTCCGGGGTTATTGGCCGCGTTTAGCCTGAAGATGGCAAGAGCCTGATCCGGCTGCTCCTGCTCGCGCAGCTTGTAGCCCCAGGCGTTCAGTTCGGCCTCGCTCGGCTTTGCCTGCATCGAACGCAATATGCGCGGTGCCTGCTGGAAACCACGGCGAAGCAGTTCGGCACGAAATGCCTTCACGGCCCGCGGCAGGCCGAAGCCGTCGGCCTCGTGCATCCCGGGAATATAATAGGCGGCAACCTCATCGATGAAATATTCGGGGTTGGCGCCCTGAAGGTTGGTCAGCACGACGACGGACAGGTCATCTTTCGGATAGACGAAGAAAGCCGATCGCATCCCGCCGATCGGGCCGGCCGCAGGATGGTCGGTCCGCATCGTCACCGGCCAGCCCAGCCCCGATCCGTTGAGCAGCGCGTTGGTCCCCGCCGTGGTGCCGTCGTTCAGCACGATCGGCGTCCATAAGGCGGTGACGCTGGCCTTGTCCTTCAGGAGCTTGCCGGACTGGAGCGCGATCAGCCATTTCGCCACATCGTCGGCCGTGGAGAGGATGCCTGCCCCTGTCCTGAAATAGCCCGGAAAGGTCGCGTAGGTCGCCAACAGCCGGTCGCCTTTCCGCCAGACGCCATCGGTGTTGGCGAGATAGGAATAGCTGCGCGCCGTCTGGGGCACGACGTCGGAGGAATCGCCAAACCGGGTATGCACCATCCCGGCAGGCGCGAACTGCTGTTTCGCGATGAACGCCGCAAACGGCATGCCACTCAGCTTGTCGATGATCCGGCCCAGCATGACGTAGCCGGTCTGGTTATAGCTGTATCGTGCCCCCGCCTTGAACTCGAGCGGCAGCGTCTTCACCGCCGCCCATGCCGACGCCTCCGTGCCGTCACCGATCAGATGTTCCTTGTCATCGATGATGTTCGGCAACCCCGACACGTGCGAAAGGACTTGCCGGATCGTGATCGCCCGCCACGCCGGCGGCAGGTCATCGAGATATTTGGAAACCGGATCGTCGACCCGCAGCTTGCCTGCCTCGGAGAGCTGCATGATCGCGACGCCCGTGAACGCCTTGGTGCAGGAATTGATCGAGAAGATGCTGGACGTGGTAGCGGGCACGTCATGCTCAACATCGGCGATGCCATAGGCTGCCGATGCCACGATCGTCCCATGCTGTACGACGGCGACCTGAAGCGCCGGTATGTGCTCCTTCCGCATCTTCGCCTTGAGGAACGCCGCCAACCCTTCGCCCGGGACCTGGGCACAAGCAGGCGTCGCGAACAGGAGGAAAGCCGCCAGAACCAGCGTGTTCATGCGATGACCCCGAAGGAGAAAGCCTGCCGTCATCCTCGCATATGTGTATTACTATGACAACACGGTTCGACGTATTGAGGATCGCTACGATGGCAAACCCGTCTCATGGTCTGATCGCGCTGGTTGAAAGGGCATCTGACGCTTGCCATAGTGTATTGGTGATGTAATACAGTGGTGACGACGGCATCAGGGAACTATCGTCATACGAAGCAACCTCGCCAAGCTACCCATCATCGTCGCTCTCATGATGATCGCGACGGCGGCACATGCGTCCGATGCCAAGCGTCCCGCGCCGAGCTTCGAGAAAGCCGAATGCGCCGTGAAGGTGATGCCCGGCGAGCGGATCGAATGTGGCGTCCTGTATGTGCCGGAGAACCGGCGAAAGGTGCGCACTCGCACGATCAGCCTGCCGGTGATGATCTTTCGCAGCACCTCCGCCACCCCCGCGGCCGATCCGGTCGTCTATCTCCCCGGCGGGCCGGGCCTGAGCAGCATCGACGGGCGCACGACGGGCAAAGGCAATCCGTTCCTGATGGAACGCGACCTGATCCTACTCGAAGGACGGGGCAACGCATTTGCTCGCCCGTCGCTGGCGTGTCCCGATATCAACGTCCTCCGCGCGCAGAACGCGGATCCTGCCAGGCAGACCGAGGCGGTCGCACGGTGTCGGGCGGCACTGGTCGCATCCGGGGTCGACCTCGATGGCTATACCTCGGCCGAAGCCGCCGACGACCTCGATGCTCTCCGCCGGCTGCTGGGTATCCGGCAATGGAATTTGATCGGCTTTTCGTACGGCACGCGCCTCGCGCAGACGGTGCTGCAACGCCATCCCGAGGGGCTGCGGAGCGTCGTGCTGGATTCGGTCCTGCCGATCGACGTCAACTACGACGAAACCGCCGCGTCTTCGCTGCGACGGGCGATCGACGCCTTGCTGGCCGCGTGCGCGAACGACCCGGCGTGCGACACCCGATATCCTGACCTTCGCGCTCGCTTCGCGACGCTAGTTGCCGACGCCGATCGGAGCGGGGTAGCGACGCCGGACCGTATGTTGCGTGGTCGCGATATCGTCGAAGCCGTCGGCGCGGGTCTGCAGCAGCCCGCCACCATCCCTGCGCTGCCGGGGATCGTCAGCGAGGCGACAGAAGGACGGCTGGCCGGATTGCTGCCGCTGACCCGACAGACTCCATCAAGTTTCAACTGGGGGTTGCGCCTGTCGATCTGGTGCGGCGAGGAGATGCCGTTCGAGACGGTTTCGCGGATGGCCTCGCAGTCGTCCCCGTCGCTGGGCCTGGGTGACGTGGATAATCGTACCGCCACGCCCGAAATGTGTGCCGCATGGCGCGTGTCACCCGCTGACGCGAAGGCGAACGAGCCGGTGAAAAGCGACGTTTCGGTTCTCGTTCTCGCCGGAGAGTTCGATCCCGTCACCCCTCCCGCCTGGGGGCGTCGCCTGCTCCGCACCATGCCGAACGCGCGGTTCGTGCAGATACCCGGTCAGTCGCATGGGGCGATGTTCAACCGGTGCGGCGGCCAGATGACTCTGGCGTTCCTTCGTGATTCTGGCGCGCGCCTGAGCGGGGACTGTATCGCGAAACTGCCGGGAACCGTCTTCGGTCCCGATGCGGGGCCGCACCGCCGCCCATGAAGCGAGCGCGACCGCACCGGCGACGAGGGTTCAGACGCCGAGGCGATCAAGCGCCGCATGGACGGCGGCCACGGCCGGAGCCGGTGCCCTCATGAGCGGCAGCGGTGGGTCACCGACGGACAGCGCGAGTCGGTCTGCGATCGCGTACATGAGACGCATGCTCCCATGTGCCTTGAACAGCGCCCACAGCGGAGCGAATGCCGCGTCCATCGCTTCGGCTTCGTCCCGGCGTCCCGCCTGAGCTGCTCGCGTCAGACGGAGGGCCGGTTCGGGCAGCAGACCGGCAACGACGCTGTACCAGGCTGCGCCCCCGGCCAGTAGCGACGCGGTCGCGCCCCAATCACCGCTGTAGCTGATCGCAAACGTCTCCGGCGTCATCGCCCGCAGTCTGGCCAGTTCGGCGACATAGTCCGCATCCGCCGGCAGCGGCATCTTGATCGCGGCTATGCCCGTCACGCTGCCAGATCGGCAATCAGTGCATCGGAGAAGGTAAAGCCGGCCGTGCCGGGATTGTTGTAGATGCAAAGCGGCAGCGCGGTCGCTCCGGCGACCGCGCGGTAGTGGGCCGCTGCCTCGTCCTGCTTCAAAGGGAAATAGGACATGGGTGCGAGCAGCAGCCCGCTTGCGCCCGCGCGCTCCGCGTTGCGGGCCAGTTCGACCGCCCAGCCTGTCCGCAGCGCCCCGACGCCAACGATGACAGGCACACGTCCGCCCGCAGCTTCGATGCCGGCCGCAATCGCACGGATGCGCTCGGCACGATCGAGATAAGCGTAACTCCCCGTGCTGCCGAGCAGGCCGATCGAGTCGACACCAGCGTTCGCGAGACGATCGACCAATATCCCCAGCGCGTCCGTATCGACGACGCCATCGGCATTGGCGGGCGTGAGCGGAAAGGCCGATAGGCCGGTAAACAGCGGGGACATGGACGAGCCTTCAGTAACGAACGATGCGGTTCAGGTTCGTGCATACAATGACCAGCATCATCTTCGTTATTCCCGTTTTACCATTTCAGATGGGCCGTGGTCGCGCCGCACGCCGCGGCGGCTCCATTGCCACCGGTGCAGGCTGTCGGTGACCGGCAGTGCAAGGTGTTTGGCAATCAGAGCAGTGGCCGCGTGACCCTATTTTTGAAACAGATGATTTTGCCGTGATCACCTTGCCTACACGCAACGGGGTATCCGCTTCGTCGAGGAACCTCGATCATAACCTTATGGCATCGTGGCCGTCTTCAGAGACTTTTATGGCAATCGCTGGGACCTGATCGAGCCTGTCGCCGTCAAAGGATGATTCCCGTTTTCCGATCGTTTTCCGGACAGGCCTGTGCTGGCAGACAGGAAGGAGTATTTCCGGCATCACCCTTCCCTTGGTCCTGAATGAATGACCGGAGGTGGGAAACAGGCGGACGGCCTTGGTCACCGGAAATGGCAATCGACAAGGACGTACTGGACCAGCTTCTGGCAGGTCGTGATCCGCAGGAGTTGTTCGCCAAAGACGGTCTGCTCGACGAGCTGAAAAAGGCGCTGTCGGAGCGGATGCTGTCAGCGGAGCTCGACGATCATCTGAAAAACGAAGGCGCCACAGGCAGCAGCAACCGGCGCAACGGGTCGTCGAGGAAGACGATGCTGACGGGCACGTCGAAGGTGACGCTGGACGTGCCGCGCGACCGGGCGGGGACGTTCGACCCCAAGCTTATCGCCAAGTACCAACGCCGTTTCCCCGACTTCGACGACAGCGCGCCGGACAGGGCATGATCCGGGGGATCATGCCCCGGCAAGCCGTCTCGCTGTACGCACGTCGCATGACGGTGCGCGAGATCCGGGGACAACTTAAGGAACTGTACGGGATCGATGTCTCGCCCGACCTGATCTCCAGCGTCACCGATGCGGTGCTGGAGGCGGTTGCCGAATGGCAGGGCCAGCCGCTCGACACCTGCTATCCGCTGGTGTTCTTCGACGCGATCCGGGTGAAGATCCGGGACAAAAGGTTCGTCCGGAACAAGGCGGTGTACATCGCGCTGGGCATTCAGCCAGACGACACGAAACCAGACGGCACGAAAGAGGTGCTCGGCATCTGGATCGAACAGACCGAGGGTGCCAAATTCTGGCTACGCGTCATGAACGAGCTCAAGAACCGCGGCGTCGCCGACATCCTGATCGCCGTCGTTGACGGCCTGAAGGGGTTCCCCGAGGCGATCAACGTCGTCTTCCCCGAAACCGTCGTCCAGACCTGCATCGTCCATCTGATCCGCAACAGCATGAGCTTTGCGTCCTGGAAGGAGCGCAAATTCATCGCCCAAGCGCTGCGCGGCGTCTAGCGGGCCGAGCGCCGGAAGCCGGCATGGCGGCGCTGGAGGCGTTCGAGGAAGGCCCCTGGGGCCACAAACACCCGGCCATCGCCATGAGCCGGCGGCGGACTGGGACCAAGTCATCCCGTTCTTCGCATTTCCCGAGGGCGTTCGCCGGATCATCTACACGACGAACGCCATCGAGGCCCTGAATTCGAAGGTTCGCCGTGCCGTCCGCACCCGCGGCCATTTCCCCGGTGACGATGCCGCGATGAAACTGCTATATCTCGTGCTCCATCACGCGGCGGATGAATGGAAACGTCCACCGCGCGAATGGGGTGAGGCCAAAAGCCAGTTCGCCGTGATCTTCGAAGAGCGCTTCGTCATCTGATGACGATAACCGGCCTCCCGCACAAAATTCCTGACAGTCCCGGCGACAAGCCCACTTATACCGGAACAATCGTGCCGATACACGTGAAAGCCGCAGGAAAGCGTGCTTTTTACCAGGCCAGTACCGGTTGCGAGGACCGGATCGGATGCCGCCAGTCCACCCCTTCGAGCAGCATCGACAACTGCGCCGGGGTCAGTACCGCGACACCGTCCGCGGTCGCCGGCCAGAGGAACCGGCCCCGCTCCAGGCGCTTGGCATGGAGCACCAGCCTCTAGCCGTCCACCACAGCAGCTTGACCAGATCACCGCGCCTGCCCCGGAAGGCGTACACCGCACCACCAAACGGATCCTGGCGCAGCCGCTGCTGCACCAGCGCGACCAGCCCGTCGAACCCCTTACGCATGTCCGTGACCCCGGCCGCCAGATACACCCGGACGCCGCTAGGCGGCCCGATCAAGCAAAACCGGCCAGCACGGCCTTCAGCACCCGCGCGTCGATGGGAGGGGCCAGGCGGATGCGCTGCCCGGCCGGGCCGACCACTTCCACCACACCCGGTCCAAGCGGTTCCGGCTGCGGCGCCATAGGTACGTTCGCCACTTCGACCGGCACGAACGCCGCGCCCGGCAAGGGCAATGCTTCGCTCGCGACCCCGTCGCGCAGCAGCGTGCGTCGCCAGCGGTACACCAGCGACGTGCACACCCGGTGTCGCCGCGCCACGTCCAGCACGCTTGCCCCCGGGCATCATCGCCTCCGACACAATCCGCGCCTTGTCATCGTCGCTGAACCGTCGTCGCGGCTCAGGCCCATTCATCTCGATAATTCGCGTTGCCATGATGCCGCACCGGTGTCTGCCACAGTGCCGCACCTGTGGCTTGCGCATCACCTCGTCAGCAAGGCGGAGAAGACCGGACGCTTACGATGATCGTCGAGCTCTGCTGACAGCATCCGCTCCGACAGCGCCTTCTTCAGCTTGTCGAGCCTTCTGATGCCGTGGAATGCCGACCGCCCAGCATAACCCCCGCGCGCTCAGGCCCTGCCGGAACGATGCCGACAGACCAATGCGTCCGCCTGCCGCCACGAGATCGCCTCCAGCGGCGCACGATCCCAGAGAGCCGCGCCGATGAAATGGTGCAGCCGGCCATAGTTCAAGCCGTCGGCCCGCGCCGCCATGGGCTGGATGCTCTTGCGATCCCCGGGGCCGATCAATCCAGAGATATAGGCCGGACACATCCATCGCCGCGTCCTGTTGCCCGAGGCAGCGAGGTACGGCTCAATCCAGCACTCCAGATCGTCCCGCCAGTCCCCATCCCCAGTCCCCATCCATCGCCAGCCTCCAATACAGGCGGCTACCTACGAATCATGCATCTCCCCCTCTGGCAATCCCGAAACCTATTCTTCTGCCAAAGCAGTGCCAGCCAAGGAAGCACCTATCGCCGCTTCAAAGCGCCCCCGTCGCCTTTGTCGTGTTAAAGTAACCATCACGTCGCAAGGCTCGGATGGCGAACCGGACCGTTGAAGATAGCGATGGCATTGCCCCTTCGACAACATTCTGTAATTGCGAAACTATTACATCGATAAAGGTTCAACTACTCAATCCAATAAACACTTCCATACTTCAATTGACAGATGCCCGACTCATGTAGTATCTGCCAAGATATCAGTTCAAGTCAGTTTCCCCTATGGTAACTGCTTGTTTATGATAGAATATTTAAAATGGAGTCTTTGATGGCCGCGGAAGTTTCTATACCTACCGCGCTCGGGGACGTGGCGGCGCGGCAATTGGCCAATGCGACCAAAACGACCGCGCAGCTCTCCACGATCTCCCCACGCTGGCTGGTTCACTTCCTCGAATGGGTGCCGGTCGAGGCGGGCATCTTTCGCCTGAACAAGGTTAAGGAAGAAAGCGCGATCGAGGTCGAGTGTTCGGCACGGGATGAGCGGATACTGCCCAAGACGTTCGTGGATTATGATGAAAATCCGCGCGAGATCCTGTTGAGTGCGGTCAACTCGGTGGTCGAGGTCCATACGCGCGTCGCTGATCTCTACAGCGCTCCTTATCACCAGACCGCGGAACAATTGCGTCTGACGATCGAAACGATCAAGGAACGTCAGGAATCGGAGCTGATCAACAATCCGGAATACGGCCTGATCGCCAACACCAATTCAGCCAACCGGCTGAAGACGCGCAACGGCCGCCCGACGCCGGACGATCTGGACGAGATACTGGCGCGCGTTTGGAAGCAACCGGCCTTCTTCCTGGCGCATCCGCTTGCCATCGCAGCCTTCGGGCGTGAATGCACCCGTCGTGGCGTGCCGCCGCCCACGGTCAACATCTTCGGATCGCCGTTTCTGACGTGGCGCGGTATCCCGCTCGTCCCGTCGGACAAGATCCGTATCGAAGGCGGCAAGACCAAGATCCTGCTGCTCCGCACCGGCCAGGCCAAGCAGGGCGTGATCGGCCTCTATCAGCCGAACCTGCCCGGCGAACAAAGCATCGGCCTTTCGGTGCGCTTCATGGGGATCAACAGCAAGGCGATCTCGTCCTACCTGATCTCGCTCTATTGCTCGCTGGCCGTCCTCACCGACGACGCGGTCGCCGTGCTGGACGACGTGGATGTGGGACTTTACCATGAATATCAGTACAACTGATCGGCCCGACGCGTCGATGTCCGTGCCTTCGGCGGGCGAGGACGAGCGGGTGCTCGCCCGGATCGCCAGCGCGCTGTTCTCCGCGCTGCCCGGGCAGACTGCGGCGGTCGGCGCGCCCGGTGGCGAAGGGTGGCCCGACGCCGCTCCCGACGGCGTCGGGCCACAACCCGTCGCCGTTCCGCCCGCCGCGCTCGGCGGCGCGGACGTTCGTGACCTGGATCAGGCATTGCCGACCTATGCGCGCGCGCCGACCATGGACGCGCCGCTCCTGTCTGCTCCGCCTGCGCTGGGCGGGTTCGGCCGCGTCGGAGCACCGGATTATGGCAGCCTGTCGTTCGCCGATCAGCATGGCGTGGCGGGCGGGCTGGATCCGGCGGACGTGCCGCTTGCCTTGGCTGCGAATCCGTCGCTGACGGGCGGCTACGGATATTCCGCGGCGACGATCCAGGGCGGCGACGAATTCTATTTCCTCCGCGCGGACCCGGCGGCGCCCGCACCGGTCGCGCAGCCGGCATTCGAACCGCTGCCGGTCGCAGCGTCCAAGCCGGACGCCGCACCGGCGGGGGGCTTCTACGACGCAAAGCGCATTCGCGAAGACTTTCCCATCCTTCGCGAACGGGTCGGCGGCAAGCCGCTCGTCTGGCTCGACAATGGCGCCACCACCCAGAAGCCGAAGGCGGTCATCGACCGGATCGCCTGGTTCTACGCGCACGAGAATTCGAACATCCATCGTGCGGCGCACGAACTGGCGGCCCGGGCGACCGACGCCTATGAAGATGCCCGCGCCACCGTAGCCCGGTTCCTGGGCGCGCCGTCGCCCGACACGATCGTCTTCACGCGCGGCACCACCGAGGCGATCAACCTCGTCGCGCAGACCTGGGGTCGCCAGAACCTGCGCCGTGGGGACGCGATCATCCTGTCGCGACTGGAACATCATGCCAATATCGTCCCCTGGGTGCGATTGGCGGAGGAACTGGGCTTTTCGATCCGCATCGCGCCGGTCGACGACCGCGGTGACATCATCGTCGAGGATTATGCCCGCCTGCTCGACGGCGACGTCAAGCTCGTCGCCTTCACCCAGGTGTCGAATGCGCTGGGTACGGTGACGCCGGCGAAGATTATGACCGAACTGGCCCATGCCGCAGGTGCGCTGGTGCTGCTGGACGGCGCGCAGAGCGTCTCGCACATGCCGGTCGACGTGAAGGCGCTGAACCCCGATTTTCTGGTATTCTCGGGGCATAAAATCTATGGTCCGACCGGCATCGGTGCGCTGTACGGGCGCAAGGAACTGCTGGATGCGATGCCGCCGTGGCAGGGCGGCGGCAATATGATCGAGGACGTCACCTTCGAACATATCCGCTACCATGGCGCGCCGATGCGGTTCGAGGCGGGGACCGGCAACATCGCCGACGCGGCCGGCCTGGCCTCGGCGCTCGACTATGTCCTCGCACTCGGCCGCGAGGCGATCTGCGCGCATGAGCATATGTTGATCGCTTATGCCGAGCATCAGTTGCGCGCCCAGCCGGGCGTGAGGATCATCGGCGAGCCAGCCCAACGTGCCGGCGTAATCTCGTTCGTGGTCGACGGGCATGACGTTCCCCATGTCGGCCGCGCCCTGAGCCGGGAGGGGATCGCAGTGCGCGCCGGGCATCATTGCGCGCAGCCGATCCTGCGGCGGATGGGCGTGGAGGCGACGGTGCGCCCCTCGTTCGGCGTCTACAACACGATCGAGGATGTCGATGCGCTCGTTCGCGTGCTCAAGGCGCTTTGAGGCGGTGAACGCCGCGATCGGTGCGGCGCGGTCGCACGTCATGGGCGCCCGCGCTGGCCGTTCGCCGCGCGGGGGCCGGTTCGCCATAAGGAGAGCGCAACGCGAGCGCGCCGGTCGTTGCGGACAATGAGCGGGATGTTGCGCGCCGGCCCGGATGACCAAAGCCCCGACGCGGCCTGGTCGATCGATGCGATCGGACGGGAATTGCGCGATGCCCGCGAAGAATGGCGCGCGCGCCACCGGCGTGACCCGCAATCGGGCTTTCCGTCGCGCCGGGCGGTGCGGGCGATCGTCGACGACCTGTCGGCGGCACTGTTCCCGTCGCGGCTGGGACAGGACGACGACGGCGCGCGCGACGAAGACGGCTATGTCCACGATATGCTGGAGCGCGCGCTGGGCCGCCTGACCACGCAGGTTCGTCGCGAGTGGATCTACGAGGCCGGGCCGGATGCGGACGACACGGCGCCGGCGCGTGCGATCGTCGGCCGCTTTGCCCGACGGCTGCCGGCGATCAGGCGGCTGCTCGACAGCGATGTCGAGGCGGCGTTTGCCGGCGATCCGGCGGCGCGCAGCGTTGACGAGATCCTGCTCTGTTACCCCGGTATGACGGCGACAATCTACTACCGGCTGGCGCACGAACTGCATCGTGGCGGCGCGCCGCTGATCGCGCGGATCATCGCGGACATCGCGCATTCCGACACGGCGATCGATATCCATCCGGGCGCGACGATCAGCGACCGCTTCTTCATCGATCACGGCACCGGCGTGGTCATCGGCGAAACCGCGGTGATCGGCCGGGGCGTGCGCATCTATCAGGCGGTCACGCTGGGCGCGCGCAGCTTCCCGCGCGATGAAAATGGGGCGCTGAGCAAGGGAATCGCGCGCCATCCGCTGATCGGTGACGATGTCATCATCTATGCCGGCGCGACGATCCTTGGGCGGGTAACGATCGGCGCGGGGTCGGTGATCGGTGGCAATGTCTGGCTGACCGAGGATGTGGCGCCGGGCAGCGTGATCCATCAGGCGCTGGCGGAGCGCGAACGGGGCGGTGCGGCGATCCCGAACGGCCGTGTCCTGCCGGAACGCGTCGCACCCGTACGCCGCGCCGATGCCGGGGTGCCCGGCTGATCGCGACAAGTTCGCGTTTGGTCGCGGCAAATTAAGCTGGCGTGTAGCGCAGCGCGTTCCTGTCATATTCATATAAGGTATACGACGACAGGGATGACGGCGATCGTGATGTCCAGGTTTTCGAGGCGCGGCGGTACGATAGCCGCGAAGTTCGCTATTGCGCTTGGCGTGCTGGGCCACGGCGGGGCGGCGCAGGCGACCGACGGTTACTTCCTGAGCGGCGTAGGCACCAAGGCAAAGGGCGAAGCGGGCGTCGCGATCGCACTGCCGCAAGACGCACTGTCGATCGCCGCCAATCCTGCCGCTGCGACCGAGCTGGGTGATCGCCTGGATGGCGGGATCGAGCTGTTCATTCCCGATCGTGGTGCGACGATCCGCGGCAACGGCGCGGGGGCGGACGGAAATTTTAGCGGGAACGGTGCCAATCCGTTCGTGCTGCCCGAGGTCGGCTATGTCCGTCAGCTGTCGGAAAAGGTCGCCATCGGTATTGCTCTGTATGGCGGCGGCGGCATGAACACGACCTATGCGCGCAATCCCTTCGCCAGCTTCGGCGCGAAGGGGGCAGCGGGGGTCGATCTGAAACAGATGCT
This sequence comes from Sphingomonas sp. 2SG, assembly GCF_005503285.1. Lineage (NCBI taxonomy): Bacteria > Pseudomonadati > Pseudomonadota > Alphaproteobacteria > Sphingomonadales > Sphingomonadaceae > Sphingomonas > Sphingomonas sp. 2SG. Next base: position 2,917 of record NZ_SCMZ01000027.1, on the reverse strand, counting down.
GGTCGCGCCGACGCTCGCGGTGAAAGCACTGCCCGGCCAGAGCATCGGGGTGCCGCCGCTGCTGGCGGTGCAGATCTTCAGCGCGACGGGGTTGCAGCCGTTTGCCGCACAGTCGCTCGATCCTGCACGGTTTACCGACAAGGGCGCCAATTGGGCGGTGGCGACCGGAGTCCGGTTGGGCTGGCTGGGGCATTTTGGCAGCCGGGTCACGCTCGGCGCCTTCTATCAGTCGAAGCTGCGCTCGCGCCGCTTCGACGATTATGCCGGCCTGTTTCCCGGGCATGGCCGCTTCGACGTTCCGGCTTCTTACGGCGCCGGGCTGTCGATACGGCCCATCCGGGCGCTGACGTTGTCGGGCGACGTGAAGCGGATCGATTATGCCGGCGTCGCCGCAGTCGGCAACCCGCTGTCGCGGCTGTTTGCGGGCAATCTGTTCGGCAGCGACGATGGTCCGGGGTTCGGCTGGCGCGACATCACCGTCTACAAGGCGGGGATCGGCTATACGATTGATTCGCACTGGACGGTGCGGGCCGGCTATGGGCGCTCCGGCAATCCGGTGCCGGCGTCGCAGACCTTGCTGAACATCCTCGCGCCCGGGGTCGTGCAGTCGCATTACACGGCTGGTGCGACCTGGACGTCGCGATCGGGAGTCGAGGTCACCGGCTATGTCATGCGCGCGCCGCGCAACCGGGTCGCGGGCAGCGGGTCGATCCCGATCCCGTTCGGCGGTGGCGAGGCGGATATCGATCTTGCCGAAACGTCGCTGGGCCTGTCCTTCGGCAAGCGGTTCTGAGCATCGCACGCCAATGCTTTATTCGCTTCTGTATCCCATCGCGGGTGGTGTGTTGATCGGCCTTGCCGCGGGCGGCTTCATGCTGGCGTCGGGTGAGATAGCCGGGATCAGCGGCATCGCCCGACACGCGCTCGTCGGACCCGGGCGGGGCTGGCGGCTGGCGTTCGTCGCCGGGCTGGTCGCGGCAGGCGAGATGCTGGCCTGGTACGCCCCCGATGCGGCGAGCGCGTCATTCGCTGCGCTGTCGCTATCCAGGGCGTTGCTCGCCGGCCTGCTGGTCGGGGCGGGCGCGGGCCTTGCGAACGGCTGCACCAGCGGTCACGGTATCTGCGGTCTGGCACGGATGTCGCCGCGCTCGCTGGTGGCGGTGCCGGTCTTCATGGCGACCGCCGCGCTGACGGTCTGGCTGATCCGGCATGGCGGTATGCGATGAAATTGGTGCCGGCGGCGCTCTTCGGGCTGCTTTTCGGCTTGGGCCTCGCTTTGTCGGGCATGGCTGACCCGGCGCGTGTTCTGGGCTTTCTCGATGTGGCGGGTGCCTGGGATCCCGGGCTCGCCTTCGTGATGGCCGCGGCGGTATCGACCGCCGCGCCCCTGTTCGCGCTGGCGGGACGTCGCTATGGCATCGCGGCAAGCGCACCGGCCACGCGGATGGATTTCCGACTGATCGGGGGGGCGGCGATCTTCGGCATCGGCTGGGGCCTTGCCGGCATCTGTCCCGGTCCGGCGCTCGTCGATCTGGCGCTCGCGCCATGGCGGCTGCTCCCGTTCCTAGGCGCAATGATCCTGGGCCTGCTGCTCGCCCGGCGTTGAGCAGATCGCAAGCCCTGCGGCGGGAACTCGCTGCCGCTTGCGGCGGCGTATCGGGGTCGGTGCATAGAATGGACCCGGATTGATCTTCCCCCGGTTCGCCATAGACACTGATGGACGAGTTCGACCTTCAGGCGACGGAAGAAACCCTTCATCGCGACACTATCGTAGCAAGTGCCGGTGCGGCTCATCGAAAGCGTCGCGCTGCGCAATCGACCACCACTGGCGATCGAGGGTGGATTTCACCGCTGGCCGGTATAGCGCGGCGTCGCCGATGAGCTATATCGCGCCGAAATCGGGCAGCCAGGATGTGCCGATCGCCCCGGGAAATCATGCCGAACTCGGTGGTTCCGAAACGCAGGCGATGACCACAAGCTTGTCCGACGTCGATAGTACCGCCACCCACCCGACCGAACCACGCACGATCCCACCCGCTGCATGGTTGCTGGCGGTAACGACCTTCGCGATCATCAGTTCGGAATTCATGGTTGCTGGGATGCTGCCGACGCTGGCGCGGGCATTCCAGGTTTCGATCGGAGCGATCGGTTTTCTGATTTCGCTTTATGCGGTCGGCATGGCGGTTGGCGGACCGTTGGTCACCGCGCTGCTGCTCCACCGCAAGGTTCCGCACAAGCGCGGGCTGGTATGGCTGCTGGCCCTGTTCCTCGGCGGCAGCCTGATAGCGGCGACCGCACAGGGCTATACGGCGATGGCCCTCGGCGGGATCATCCAGGGGGTGGCCAGCGCCGGCTATTTCGGCGTTGCCCTGACGATCTGCGCCGAACTGGTCGCCCCTGATCGGCGCGGCCGGGCGTCATCCTAAGTGCTGGCGGGGCTGATGCTCTCGCCGGTGGCGGGCGTACCGACGCTGGCGCTGATCGCCGAGGCGGCGGGATGGCAGGCGGCGTTCTGGACGATCGTCGCGATCACGCTCGTCTGCATCGCCTTGATCGCCACCGGCCTCCCCGCCTCGCCCCCCGACGCGTTGCGCAGCCTGATTGGGCGTGTGAGCCTGCTTCCCGGAACGCGACGCGGCGAAATGAACGCAACGCTCCACGGTGAGTTCGGCGCAATCCCGGCCGCGTCGAGGCGCGACAGCAGGCTGAAAACGACGAAACGCCCGGAGCGGCGCTCACGGGCGTTTCGAGAAGAGAACTTGATCGAAGCCGACATTCGACCTTGCCTCGAATGTCGGTGACGGTGGTTGCGGGGACAGGATTTGAACCTGTGACCTTCAGGTTATGAGCCTGACGAGCTACCGGGCTGCTCCACCCCGCGACAGGGTTGTGACGCGAACGCCCCCGCTGTTTGGGC
>NZ_SCMZ01000026.1:0-58879 GCF_005503285.1 Sphingomonas sp. 2SG | reverse complement strand
GGGTCGGCCGCCGACCTGCCGCTGCTGCCGCTCGCCGTCGCCGCGGCGAAGCAGGACGTCGCCGGCGCGACCGCGGCGACCGATGCGCTCGCCGCGACGCCGCTGGCGGTGCTGGTGCCGTCGCTGCGCGCGTGGATCGCGTTCGCGCAGGGGAACGATCCCGCGCCGCAGATCGCCAAAGCGGGCAAGGACCCGGTCAGCCAGCGGCTGACCGCCGAGACCGCGGCGCTGCTCCAGATCGCCCGCGGCGATACCGCACGGGGGCTGGCCACCATCCAGGCGCTGCGCGAGACGGGGTCGCCGGTCGACCTGCGCCTGTCCGCCGGCCAGTTGCTGTTCGGTCGCGGCGAGACCGATCGGGCGCGCGCGCTGCTCGCCGGCGGCGATCCGGGGTTCGCGGCGGTGCGGGCCGGCGACGCCGCGCAGCCGACGCTGGGGTTCGGCGTGTCGCGGTTGCTCGGGCGGATCGCCGGCGACCTCGCCGATCAGGACGCCACCGACCTGTCGATCGCGCTCGCGCGCACCGCGGTGATCGCTTATCCCGCCAACGACCGCGCCCGGCTGCTGCTCGCCGCCGCGCTCGCCAAGGACAAAGCGATCCCGCGCGCGCTGGCGACGCTCGACGGCATCGCGCCCGCCAGTCCCTATGCGGCGACCGCCGGCGCGACGCGGATCAGCATCCTGACCACCGCCGGCCGCCCCGCCGACGCGCTGGCGCTCGCCCGCAGCGGTGCCGAGCGGGCAGGGGCGGGCGAGAGCGACTGGCAGACCTATGCCGACCAGCTCAGCGCGATGAACCGTCATCGCGAGGCGGCGGACTGGTATCGCCGCGTCGTTGACGCCGATCCGACCGCGTGGAGCGCATGGCTGCAATATGGCGGCGCGCTCGAACAGGCGGGCGACTGGCCGGCGGGGCGCGTCGCCCTGCAGAAAGCGGTGGCGATCGCGCCGCGCGAGCCGCTCGCGCTCAACTATCTCGGCTATGCGCAGGCGGAGCGGCGGGTCGACGTGCCGCAGTCGATCGCGATGCTCGAACGCGCGCATGCGTTGAAGCCCGACGATGCCTCGATCGCCGATTCGCTCGGCTGGGCCTATTTCATCGGTGGCGACGTCACGCGCGCGCAGCCGCTGATCGAAAGCGCCGCCGCGGGCGATCCGGTCAACGCCGAGATCGGCGAGCATCTCGGCGACCTCTATTGGACCCGCGGCCGCCGCTACGAGGCGCGCTACGCTTGGCGCGCCGCGGCGCTGACCGCGTCGGCCGACGATGCGACGCGGCTCGCCGCCAAGGCGGTGCAGGGGCTGCCGCGCAAATGATCGTCGAGCCGGCGCCTGCCAAGATCAACCTCGCGCTCCACGTCCGTCGTCGTCGTTCCGACGGCTATCACGAGCTGGAGACGCTGTTCGTCTTCGCCGCCGATGGCGATAGCGTGACGGTGGTGCCCGACGCGACCGACCGGTTCGCGATCACCGGGCCGTTCGCCGCCGCGCTCGCCGGTGCTGCGGAGGCGGACAATCTGGTGATCCGCGCCGCGCACGCCTTTCGCGCGGCCTTCGATATCGCGCAGCCGCATGCGATCACGCTCGACAAGCATCTGCCGATCGCCTCGGGAATCGGCGGCGGATCGACCGATGCGGCGGCGACGCTGCGGGCGCTCGCCGGGCTGCACGGCATTGCGCCCGACGACCCGCGGCTGTTCGTCATCGCCGAGGCGCTTGGTGCCGACGTCCCCGCCTGCCTGCTCGGCCGCGCGACGCTCGGCACGGGGAAGGGCGAGGCGTTGCTGCCGGTCGACGGGCTGGCGGGCATGCCGCTGCTGCTGGTCAATCCCGGCGTCGCGGTGAGCACCGCGGCGGTGTTCGCGAGATGGGATGGCGTGGACCGCGGCGGCATCGCCGCCGACGGCGATCTGCTCGCGCGTGCGCTGGTCGGGCGCAACGACCTGCAGGCGCCGGCGGTGGCGATCGCGCCGGCGATCGCCGCGGTGCTGACGCTGCTCGACGCGGCGGCGGGTGTGCGTCTGGCGCGGATGTCGGGCAGCGGTGCGACCTGTTTCGCGCTGTTCGAGTCGGTCGCGGCACGCGACGCCGCGGCGGCGCGCGCAGGCGCCGAGGGGTGGTGGACGCTGGCGACGACGCTGACCTGAGCCCGTTCTTCGCGGACGCCTTGCCTGCGCTGAATGGCGAAACACCCACAATCCTGCCGCGGCTTAGCGTTCCCCTCTTGTTCCAAGAGAACAAACGCCGTACATAGCGAAACAGACGCGTTGCCCCGGTGGCGCGCTTGCTCTAGCGAGGAACCTCCCGATGGCCGCCAATCTGAAAGTGATCGACACCGGCATGGCAACCGCATCCACCGACCGGCAGAAGGCGCTCGACGCCGCGCTGGCCCAGATCGACCGCGCCTTCGGCAAGGGCTCGGCAATGAAGCTCGGCGCGAAACAGTCGATGGAGGTCGAGACGATCTCCACCGGTTCGCTCGGTCTCGATATCGCGCTCGGCGTCGGCGGCCTGCCGCGCGGCCGCGTGATCGAGGTCTATGGCCCCGAATCGTCGGGCAAGACGACGCTCGCGCTGCACGTCATCGCCGAGGCGCAGAAGGGCGGCGGCACCGCCGCCTTCGTCGACGCCGAACATGCGCTCGATCCCGTCTATGCCAAGAAGCTCGGCGTCAACATCGACGAGCTGATCGTGTCGCAGCCTGACACCGGCGAACAGGCGCTCGAGATCGTCGACACGCTCGTCCGCTCGAACGCGATCGACGTGCTGGTGGTCGATTCGGTCGCCGCGCTCGTGCCGCGTGCGGAAATCGAGGGCGAGATGGGCGACAGCCACGTCGGCCTGCAGGCGCGTCTGATGTCGCAGTCGCTGCGCAAGCTGACCGGTTCGATCAGCCGCTCGCGCTGCATGGTGATCTTCATCAACCAGCTGCGCATGAAGATCGGCGTGATGTACGGCAATCCGGAGACGACGACGGGCGGCAACGCGCTGAAATTCTACGCCTCGGTCCGTCTCGACATCCGCCGCACCGGCGCGATCAAGGACAAGGAAGAGGTCACCGGCAACGCCACCCGCGTCAAGGTCGTCAAGAACAAGGTCGCGCCGCCGTTCAAGCAGGTCGAATTCGACATCATGTACGGCGAGGGCATCTCCAAGATCGGCGAGATCCTCGATCTCGGCGTCAAGGCCGGGCTGGTCGAGAAATCGGGTGCGTGGTTCAGCTACGACAGCGTCCGCATCGGCCAGGGCCGCGAGAATTCGAAGACCTATTTGCGCGAGCATCCCGAAATGGCCGACCGCCTCGAAAAGGCGATCCGTCAGCGCACCGAAAAGGTCGCCGAGGAGATGATGGCCGGACCGGAAGCCGACGACGACATCTGATGCCGGCGCATCGATAAGCACGAAACGAGAGGCTCGCCGGCAACGGCGGGCCTCTTTTGCTTGGCGAAGGACGCCACCCCTCTCCGGAGACTGCCGATGACCACCCATATCGACTGGATCGGCCGCGTCGGCACCGTCTGGGCGGAGGAATGGCGCCGGACCGAGCGCGCCTTCGCCGATCTCGCTCCACGGCTCGACGCCGCGATCCTCGCCGCCGCGCCGGCCGGCGCGATCAATGCGCTCGACATCGGCTGCGGCGCCGGTGCCACCGCCGCCGCGCTCGCCGCGGCACGCCGCGACGCGCGAGTCACCGGGGCCGATCTGTCACCCGACCTCGTCGCCGTCGCCGAGGCGCACCATGCGCGCGCCAACCTCAGCTTCCGCACCGCCGACGCATTGGTCGCCGCTGCCGGGCTCGCGCCGCTCGACCTGATCGTTTCGCGCCACGGCGTCATGTTCTTCGCCGATCCCGTCGCCGCCTTCACCCGTCTTGCTGCCGCGACCCGGCCCGGTGGCCGCTTGGTGTTCAGCTGCTTCGCCGCCGTCGCCGACAATCCCTGGGCGACGCTGATCACCCCCGCGCCGCAACGCTCGGCCAGCTACGTGCCCGGCCCCTTCGCCTTCGCCGATCCGGAGGCGGGCGCTGCGGTCCTCGCCGCCGCCGGCTGGGCCGACGCGACCGCCGTTCTCACCCGCTTCAGCTATCGCGTCGGCGCGGGGGAGGAGGCGGTAGAGGAGGCTGTCGCCTTCCTCACCCGCATCGGACCTGCCGCCTCCCGGCTCCGCGATGCCGCCGCGGAAGACCGGCCGGCGCTTCTCGCCCGCCTGCGCGCGGCGCTGACGGCGCAACGAAATGGCCCTGTCGTGGATTTCCCTGCGGCGGCCTGGCTATGGACCGCCCGCGCGACAGGGGAGACCGTATGATCATCGTCCACCATCTCGAGAACAGCCGCTCGCAGCGGATTTTGTGGATGCTCGAGGAATTGGGCCTCGATTATCAGATCAAGCGGTATCAGCGCGATCCCAAGACGATGCTGGCGCCGCCCGAGCTGAAGCGCGTCCACCCGCTCGGCAAGTCGCCGGTGATCGAGGATCTCGACGCCAATGGCGGCCGGGTGATCGCGGAGACCGGTGCGATCGTCGAATATCTCGTCGAGAAGGCGGACGGCCGGCTCGGGCCGCCGGCGCATCGCGAATCGGTGCTGCGCTACCGCTTCTGGCTCCATTATGCCGAGGGCTCGATGATGCCGCCGCTGCTGCTCAAGCTGGTGCTCGGGCGCATCCCGCTGATGGGCAAGGCGGCGGTCAAGCGCATCCAACCGATGATCGACGTCCATCTCGACTATGTCGAAGCGGAGCTCGCGCAACGCCCGTGGTTCGCCGGCGACGTGATGACCGCCGCCGACATCATGATGAGCTTCCCACTCGAAGCGGCGCGCAGCCGCGCCGGCCTCGATGCCTCGCGCCCGGCGACGATCGCCTGGCTCGAAAAGGTCCATGCGCTGCCGGCCTATCAGGCGGCGCTGGAGAAGGGCGGCCGCTACGCCTACGCCTGATGGCGGCTAGTGCCGGAAGCTGGTCGCCGCCGGTGCCGCCGGCCCATCGGCCACCGCGGGGTCGATCGTCGCGGGCTCGCGCGGATCGAACCCGCCCTCCCATTTCGCCACCACCGACGCCGCGACCGCATTGCCGATCACGTTGGTCGCGGTGCGCCCCATGTCGAGGAAATGATCGATCGCGAGGATCAGCAGCAGGCCCGCTTCCGGGATCTTGAACACCGGCAGCACCGCCGCGATCACGACGAGGCTGGCGCGCGGCACGCCGGCGATGCCCTTGGACGAGATCATCAGGAACAGGAGCATCGCGATCTGCGTGCCGAGCGGCAGGTCGATGCCATAGGCCTGGGCGATGAACAGCGACGCGAAGGTCATGTAGATCATCGAGCCGTCGAGGTTGAACGAATAGCCGAGCGGCAGCACGAAGCTGGCGATGCGCGGCGGCACCCCGAACTTGTCGAGCGCCTCCAGCATGCGCGGATAGGCGGCTTCCGACGAGGCGGTGGTGAAGGCGACGAGCAGCGGCTCGCGGACGTAGCGGATCAGATCGCGGATGCGCGGCCCGATGAACAGGAAGCCGATGCCGAGCAGGATCGCCCACAGGCACAGCAAGGCGAGATAGAAGCTGCCCATGAAGAAGGCGAGCTGGCCGATCACCCCGGCGCCGCGCTCGGTCAGCGTCGCCGCCACCGCGCAGAACACCGCGAGCGGCGCGACGCGCATGACGTAATCGGTGATCCGCAGCATCACCGCGACCAGCCCGTCGATCGCCCGGGTCAGCGGCGCGGCGCGCTCGCCGACCGCGGTGATCGCGACGCCGACGAAGATCGAGAAGACGACGATCTGCAGGATTTCGTTGGTCGCCATCGCCTCGACCATCGAGGCGGGGACGATATGGGTGATGAATTTGTCTAGGCTGAACGCGGCGGTGGCGATGCCGGCATCGGCGTCGACCGGCGGCAGCGGCAGGTTGATGCCGACCCCCGGCTGGATCAGATTGACCAGGATCAGCCCGAGCCCGAGCGACAGCAGGCTGGCCGAGACGAACCAGCCGATCGCCTTGGCACCGACCCGGCCAAGCGCCGACGTATCGCCCATCTGGGTGATGCCGCTGACCAGCGTGGCGAAGACGAGCGGCGCGATGATCATCTTGATGAGCCGCAGGAAGACGGTGGTGCCGATCGCGAAATAACCGGCGATGCCCTTCAGCCGCGCCGCCGCCGCGGCCGAACCGTCGTCGAGCCAGCCGTTGATCGCCAGTCCCACCACGATACCGAGCAACAGGCCGATCACGATAAACAAGGTCAGCCGTTTGGCCATGCACGAAACTCCAGGATTTGCCTCTAGGGAAGGGGATTGCGGCCGCCGGGTCAAGCGCCGTATCGCTGCATCATGGTCTTCAGCCCCTCGCGCCGTTCGCTCCTCGCCGCCGCCGCGGCGGTGCCGCTCCTGTCGTCGGGGCTGCTCCGCGCCGCCGAACCCGATCTGTCCGCGTTGCGCGACATCACGACGGGCGCGGTGCCGATCGGCCGCGACGAGCGCGCCCGCCGGCTGGCGCGGGCACAGGCGCTGATGGCGGCGAGCGGACTTGGCGCGGTGCTGATCGAGCCGGGCTCGTCGATGCTCTATTTTACCGGCGTGCGCTGGGGGCGCAGCGAACGGCCGACGCTGGCGATCCTGCCGCGCGAGGGCGAACCGCTGATCGTCACGCCCTTCTTCGAGGAGCCGTCGGTCCGCCAGACGCTCAGCGTCCCCGCCGCGGTGCGCGTCTGGCAGGAGGACGGCAACGCGCTGGCCGTCGTCGCCGGCTGGCTGAAGGAGCGCGGGCTCGACCGGCTGCCGATCGGCATCGAGGAGACGACGCGCGTCTTCATCCCGGCCGACCTCGCCCGTTTCGCCCCCGATGCACGACAGGTGAGCGCCAATCCGGTGGTGCGCGGCTGCCGGATGATCAAGACGCCCGCCGAACTCGCCTTGATGCAGTGCGCGACCGAGGTGACGCTCGCCGCCTATCGCTGGCTGGCGCCGCGGGTCGAGGCGGGGATGACCGGCAGCCAGATCGGCGCGTTGATGACCGCCGCGACCACCCGGCTCGGCGGCGATCCCGAATTCGCGCTGGCGCTGATCGGTCCCGCCGCCGCGCTGCCGCACGGCAGCCGCGAGGTGCATCGCATCGCCGCGGGAGAGATCCTGCTGATGGATTGCGGCTGCACCGTGCAGGGCTATCAATCCGATATCTCGCGGACCTGGGTGCCGCAGGGCAGCGCCACCGTCGCGCAGCGCAAGGTCTGGGATCAGGCGGCGCGCGGCCAGCAGGTCGCGCTCGCCGCGGCGCGGATCGGCGTCACCGCCGGTAGCGTCGACGATGCGGTGCGGCGCTATTACACCGGGCTCGGCTACGGCCCCGACTATAAGCTGCCCGGCCTGTCGCACCGTACCGGCCACGGCATCGGCATGGACGGCCACGAACCCGTCAACCTCGTTCGCGGCGAGACGACGCGGCTGGCCGCCGGCATGTGCTTCTCGAACGAGCCCGGCATCTACCTGCCCGGCCAGTTTGGCGTCCGGCTGGAGGATTGCTTCCACATGACCGCCGAGGGGCCGCGCTGGTTCAGCACGCCGCCCAAGTCGATCGATCGGCCTTTCGGATGAAGGACCAGCATATGCGGCTTTCCTGCGCTTACGCCCTTGCTCTGCTGTCGCTTGCAGGACCCGCGGTCGCGGCGCAGCCGCCGGGCTTGCCGAAGCGGGTCGGGACATGCGTGTTCAGCACGGTGCGCAACGTGTCCGCGCGGCTGGAGGATGGGTCGGGCCGGCCGGTGCCCGAGAGCGGTACGAGCATATCCCTTGCCAATGGCCTGTACGGTGTCTCCTACAGCCGCGTCGCGGCGGCACAGAATGCGCGGCGGGGGGATCGCGTGCTCGCCTGTCTCGTCAGCATTCCACGGCATTGCCCGCCCGGCGACGATCGCGGCCGGATCTATACGACGACCAACCTGCGCACGATGGAATCGTGGACGCTGCCCGACTCGCAGCACATGTGTGGTGGCGCGTAACGACGCTTGAGGGCGGGCCGTCTCTCGCCTAAGTCGCTTGGTCTATGACCTCGACCAACGACATCCGCCGCGGCTTCCTCGACTATTTCGCGAGCGCGGGCCATGCCATCGTGCCCTCCGCGCCGCTGGTGCCGCAGAACGACCCGACGCTGATGTTCGTCAACGCCGGGATGGTGCCGTTCAAGAACGTCTTCACCGGCCTCGAAAGCCGGCCCTACACCACCGCGACCAGCAGCCAGAAGTCGGTGCGCGCCGGCGGCAAGCACAACGATCTCGACAATGTCGGCTATACCGCGCGGCATCACACCTTCTTCGAGATGCTCGGCAATTTCTCGTTCGGCGATTATTTCAAGGAACAGGCGATCCACCACGCCTGGACGCTGCTGACGAGCGTCTGGGGTATTCCGGCCGAGAAGCTGACCGCCACCGTCTATCATACCGACGACGAGGCGTTCGGCCTGTGGACCAAATATCTGCCCGAAGAGCGGATCATCCGTATCGCCACCAAGGACAATTTCTGGGCGATGGGCGACAGCGGTCCGTGCGGCCCCTGTTCCGAGATCTTCTACGACCATGGCGACCATATTCCCGGTGGCCCTCCCGGTAGCCCGGACGAGGATGGCGACCGGTTCGTCGAGATCTGGAACCTCGTCTTCATGCAATATGAGCAGGAGGCCAATGAGATCGTCGGCGAACTGCCCAAGAAGTCGATCGACACCGGCATGGGGCTGGAGCGGATCGCCGCGGTGCTGCAGGGCGTCCACGACAATTACGATACCGACACGTTCAAGGCGCTGATCGCCGCCTCGACCTCGCTGACCGGCACCGATGCCGAGGGGCCGCGGCGGGCGTCGCATCGCGTCATCGCCGATCATCTGCGCTCGTCGGGCTTCCTCGTCGCCGACGGCGTGCTGCCTGCGAACGAGGGCCGGGGCTATGTGCTGCGGCGGATCATGCGGCGCGCGATGCGCCACGCGCATCTGCTCGGTGCCAAGGAGCCGTTGATGCATCGGCTGGTGCCGGCGCTGGTCGCCGAGATGGGCGCCGCCTATCCCGAGCTGGTCCGCGCGCAGCCGCTGATCGAGGCGACGTTGCGCCAGGAAGAGACGCAGTTCCGCAAGACGCTCGACAAGGGGCTGAAGCTGCTCGACGAGGCGACCGTCGACATGGCTGAGGGCGCGACGCTCGCCGGCGAGACCGCGTTCCGCCTCTACGACACCTTCGGCTTCCCCTACGACCTCACCGAGGATGCGCTGCGCGAGCGTGGGCTGACCGTCGATCGGGCGGGCTTCGACGCGGCGATGGCCGAGCAGAAGCGTGCGGCCCGCGCGGCATGGAAGGGCTCGGGAGCCAAGGCGTCGGACGATCTGTGGTTCGACATCGCCGAGGAGACCGGCTCGACCGAATTCATCGGCTATAGCGCCGACGTCGGCGAGGGCGAGGTGGTCGCGCTGGTCAGGGACGGTGCACGCGTCGATCAGGCGGCGGCGGGCGACACCGTCGCGGTGATCGTCAACCAGACGCCCTTTTATGGCGAGAGCGGCGGGCAGGTCGGCGACAGCGGCACGATCACGACCGACGGCGGCCTGAGGGCCGTGGTGACCGAGACTTCGAAGCAATTGGGCCGCGTCTTCGTCCATCATGCGGTCATCGAGGGCGGTGCGATCAAGGTCGGCGATGCCGTCCGTCTCCAGATCGACGTCGCGCGTCGCGCGCAGATCCGCGCCAACCATTCGGCGACGCATCTGCTGCACGAGGCGCTGCGCCAGCGGCTCGGCACGCATGTCGCGCAAAAGGGCTCGCTGGTCGCGCCCGAGCGGCTGCGCTTCGACGTCTCGCACCCGGTGGCGATGACGGCGGAGGAACTCGCCGACGCCGAGATCGCGGTCAACGCGCAGATCCGCGGCAACGGCAGCGTGACGACGCGGCTGATGACCCCCGACGAGGCGATCGCCGAGGGCGCGATGGCGCTGTTCGGCGAGAAATACGGCGACGAGGTCCGCGTCGTATCGATGGGCACCGAGGATGGCGGCAAGACCTATTCGGTCGAGCTGTGCGGCGGCACCCACGTCAATGCGCTCGGTGACATCGGCCTGTTCAAGGTGATCGGGGAGGGCGCGGTGTCGTCGGGCGTGCGGCGCGTCGAGGCGCTGACCGGCGAGGCGGCGCGCGCCTATCTCAACGGTCGCGACGAGCGGCTGCGCGAGGCGGCGAGCGCACTCAAGACGACGCCCGACGAGGTGCCGGCGCGGGTGATCGCGCTGCTCGACGAGCGGCGGCGGCTGGAGCGGGAACTCGCCGAGGCGAAGAAGGCGCTGGCAATGGGCGGTGGCGCCGGTGGTGCGGCCGCGGGACCGGAGCAGGTCGGCGGTGTCGCGTTCATCGGTCAGGTGCTCGACGGCTTCGAGGCGAAGGGGCTGCGTGGCGCGGTCGACGATGCCAAGCAGCGCCTGGGCGGCGCGGGCGTCGCGGTGATGGTCGCGGTCAACGACGGTCGCGCCTCGATCGCGGTTGGGGTGAGCGACGATCTGGTCGGCCGGGTCAATGCGGTCGACCTGCTGCGCCGCGGGGTCGCGGTGCTCGGCGGGCAGGGCGGCGGCGGCCGGCCCGACATGGCGCAGGGTGGCGGCCCCGACGGGGCGAAGGCCGCGGAAGCGGTCGAGGCAATCCGCGCGGCGCTGACCGAGCAGGCGGTCGCGGCCTGAAGATCGTCAGTTGGTGATGCGGCGGTGAGCGTGACGGTGCCGACGAGGCTCGACGTTCAAGCCTGAAGAAAGTCCTCCCCCTGGCGGGGGAGGACTTTGCCTGAATATTGATCCGGTCAATTCGTTTAGGTCGAAACGGGGAGGGCGGACCCTCCCCGATCCGTTACTTCGCCGCGCCGGTGGTGGCCGCCGCAAGCTGGTCGGCGGTGATGCCGGCGACGATCTTGCCGCTCGCATCGGCGCTGAAGCCGGCGATCGGCAGCTTCACGTCGCCCTTGGCGGTGGTCAGCGTGACGAATTGCGCGTCGGCCGCCTTGATCGTGCCGAGCGTCGCGCCGTTGAGGCCGGTCACCGACGTGCCGGGGGTCAGCTTGGACTTCATCGCCGCCTGCGCCTGTGCCTGCGAGCTCGCGACCGCGGCGTCGAGATCGGCCTTGGTCATCGCCATCGCGAAGCCCTTGTCGGTCTTGCCGATCGACGCGGGGGGGACGGGCACCTGCGCGGTGCCGGTGTTGAGGATCACCGCCTGCGGGGTGATGCTGGCGACGGTGCCGAGCGCCACGCCCGCACTGTCATAGATCGTCGCGCCGACGGTGGGCGCGGTGGCGGTGGCGGAACCGGTGGCGGTCGCCGCAGCGCCGGGGGCAGGCTGGGCTTGCTGTGCCAGAGCCGCGGCGGGCACCATCATCAGGCTGCCGATCGTCAGGGCCAGGGTACGCATTGGAATTCTCCCATCTTGGTCGTTGTGACGGGGTAACGATGGTGTTCCAAATGCGGTTCCGCCCGCCTTTCTCGGCGAGCGGAGCCTGAACCGGGATCAGCCGGCGATCGGCAATCGGACCGTCCCGTCCGCGGCACGCTCCAGCGGACCGTAAGCGATGACGGTTTCGAGCAGCAGCGGCTCGTAGAGATGCGGGAAAAGCTGGCCGCCGCGCGATTTCTCCCACTTCAGCGTGTCGCCGAAGCTGCCGAGGTCGATTGCGACGACGTGCAGGTCGCTCTGCCCGGCGAAATGCTTGTCAACCGTCTCGGTGAGCTGTGCCGCCGTCGACATATGGATGTAGCCGTCGGACAGGTCGACGGGCGCCCCGGCGAACTGCCGGTCCCGCTCCAGCACCGCCATCTGCTCGGCGGTCAGCACTTTATAGGCGGTGGTGGGACGCTCGCTCATGCCTCATCCCCGCTCTCGCCGTCGTCGCCGTCGTCGACCTGCTCGTCCATCGTCTGCGGGCCGGTGCCGTCGTCGACCACCAGATCGTCCCCGCCCGGCAGCGCCGGGGTGCTGCCCAATTCCTCGGCGATCACCGCCTCGGCCTCGTTCTCGGGCTCTTCCTCCTCGTCGATCCGCGCGGCCGAGACGACATGTTCGTCCTTGGCGACGCTGAACAGCGTCACGCCCTGCGTGTTGCGGCCGGTGACGCGGACGTCGCCGACCGACATGCGGATCAGCTTGGCCTGATCGGTGACCAGCATCAGTTGCTCGCCCGAATGCGCCGGGAAGCTCGCCACCACCGGCCCGTTGCGGCCGGCGGAGACGATGTTGGTGATGCCCTGGCCGCCGCGGTTGGTGCGGCGATATTCATAGGCCGAGGTGCGCTTGCCATAGCCGTTCTGGGTGACGGTGAGGATGAACTCCTCCGCGGCCTCGAACTCGGCCATCCGCTCGGGCGGCAGCGCCGCCTCGCGCTCGCCTTCCTTCCAGGCCGCGGCTTTCAGATATTGCTCGCGCTCTTCGGTGGTGGCGTGGAAGCCGCGCAGGATCGAGAGCGAGATCACCTCGTCGCCCTCGCCGAGGCTGACGCCGCGTACGCCGGTCGAGGTGCGGCTCTGGAATTCGCGCACGTCGGTGGCGGCGAAGCGGATCGCCTTGCCGTTGCGCGTGGCGAGCAGCACGTCGTCACTCTCGGTCAGCACCGCGACCCCGATCAATTTGTCGTCCGACCCTTCGTCGAAGCGCATCGCCAACTTGCCGTTCGACGGGATGTTGGCGAAGGCGTCCATCGCGTTGCGGCGGACGGTGCCGTTGGCGGTGGCGAACATGACGTGCAGGTCGCCCCAGCGCGTCTCGTCCTCGGGCAGCGGCAGGACGGTAGAGATCGTCTCGCCCGGCGCCAGCGGCAGCAGGTTGATCATCGGCCGGCCGCGCGTCGCCGGCCCGCCCTCGGGCAGGCGCCAGACCTTCTTGCGATAGACCTTGCCGAGGTTGGAGAAGAACAGCACCGGCGTGTGCGTCGAGGTGACGAACAGGCTGGTGATCGCATCCTCTTCCTTGGTCGCCATGCCGGCGCGCCCCTTGCCGCCACGCTTCTGCGCGCGGAAGGCGTCGAGCGGCGTGCGCTTGATATAGCCCTGCACCGTGACGGTGACGACCATGTCCTCGCGCTCGATCAGATCCTCGTCGTCGATGCCGTCGGCGGCAGCGGCGATCTCGGTCCGGCGCGGCGTCGCGAAGATCGAGCGGACGTCGACCAGCTCCTCGCGCATCACCTCGTAGAGGCGCTTGCGATTGCCGAGGATCTCGAGCAGCGCGGCGATCGAATCGGCGAGGCCCTTGAGCTCGTCGCCGATCTCGTCCCGACCCAAAGCGGTGAGGCGATGCAGGCGCAGATCGAGGATCGCGCGGACCTGCACGTCGGACAGGCGGTAGCTCTCGCCGACCTGGATGCCCTCGACCGCCTCGACCAGGCTGAGATAGGGGGCGATCTCGGCGACCGGCCATTCGCGCGCCAGCAGCGCGGCGCGCGCCTCCGCCGGGCTAGAAGAGCCGCGGATGATCCGCACCACCTCGTCGAGGTTGGTGACCGCGATCACCAGCCCGAGCAGGATATGCGCCCGGTCGCGCGCCTTGTTGAGCTCGAACTTGGAGCGGCGGGTGATGACCTGTTCGCGGAACTGGACGAAGGCCTGGATGATGTCCTTGAGGTTCAGCGTCTCCGGCCGGCCGCCGCGGATCGCGAGCATGTTGGCGGGGAAGGACCCCTGCGCCGGCGTGTGCCGCCAGAGCTGGTTGAGCACCACGTCCGGCGTCGCGTCGCGCTTGAGGTCGATGACGATGCGCACGCCCTCGCGGTTCGATTCGTCGCGGATGTCGCTGACGCCCTCGATGCGCTTGTCCTTGGCGGCCTCGGCGATCTTCTCGACCAGCGCGTTCTTGCCCTGCTGGAAGGGGATGGCGGTGAGCACGATCGAGCGCCGGTCGCCACGGCTCTCCTCGACGATATGGCGCGAGCGGACGATGATCGAGCCGCGGCCGGTATGATAGGCGGAGCGCGCGCCCGCCTTGCCGAGGATGATCGCACCGGTCGGGAAGTCGGGGCCGGGGACGATCTCGATCAGCTCGTCGATCGAGATCGTGCCGCCGGCCATCGTCGCATCGATATAGGCGATGCAGGCGTCGACCACCTCGCCGAGATTGTGCGGCGGGATGTTGGTCGCCATGCCGACCGCGATGCCGCCGGCGCCGTTGACGAGCAGATTGGGGAAACGCGCCGGCAACACCTGCGGCTCGCGCTCGCTGGCGTCGTAATTGGGCTGGAAATCGACGGTATCCTTGTCGAGATCCTCCATCAGATAATTGGCGGCGCGGGCGAGGCGCGCCTCGGTGTAGCGCATCGCGGCGGGCGGATCGGGATCCATCGAGCCGAAATTGCCCTGGCCGTCGATCAGCGGCAGGCGCATCGCCCAATCCTGCGTCATCCGCGCCAAGGCGTCGTAGATCGAGGTGTCGCCGTGCGGGTGGTATTTACCGATCACGTCGCCGACGATGCGCGCCGACTTGCGGTACGGACGGTTGAACAGGAAGCCGTTTTCCTGCGCCGAGAACAGGATGCGGCGATGGACCGGCTTCAGCCCGTCGCGCACGTCGGGCAGCGCGCGCGCCACGATGACGCTCATCGCATAGTCGAGGTAGCTCGACTTCATCTCGTCGACGATGGAAATCGTCGAAATGTCGGAGGGTTCGGCGAGGGTGGTCTCGTCGGCCAAGGCTATACGCTTTCGGATTGTTACAGAAGTGTGCCGATCTTGTAGGACCACCCGGACCGAAAGTCACGCGCGCACGCACATACGCGTGCGCGCGGGATACAGGAGTGGCGACGCTTATTTCTTGCAGGCGGTCTTGGTCGCGTTGCCGGCCTTGCTGCAATCGTAGGTGACGGTCTTGCCGGTGCTGGTCTTGGTCGTCACCATCCGGCCCTTGGCGGCGGAGGTGGTGCGCGTCGTCGTCTTGGCCGTCGCGGTGGGGCGGCCGACGGCGGGCTTGGTGGTGGTCGTCGTGCGGCTGGTCGCCACCGTCCTTGCGGTGGTCTTCGGCGTGGCGGCCTGCGTGGCGAGGGCCGCCGAGCCGCAGCACAGCGACGCGACGGCCAGCATGGCGAAGGGCAGGGACTTGGTCATGGCATCATCTCCAGCGGCGGACGCGTGGATCGCGTCGTCCTGCCGGCAAGGATGCGCGCGCCGGGCTGACGCGTAAATGGCTGAAACATGACGATTCTGTCATGTTCGGGGGGCGGTCTGCCCTGAGCGGTCGCCTTCCGGCGGGGGCAGGGCATCCGCTCGCCAAGCCCATCCCGTCACCCCGGACTGGTTCCGGGGTCCACTCCGCGGCAAGGCGCGGGGCTCGAGGGGTATCGCACTCCTGCGGCCCGGTGGACCCCGGAACCAGTCCGGGGTGACGTATTTCATGGTGGAGCGGATCGAGCCTCATGAATTGGAAGCGCGGCAGCGAAGCCGGGCTTCGCATCCAGCCGCGACCTAAGGCGCGACTTCCTTGCCCTCGAAGTCGAACAGCTTGCCGCTGTCGGTTACGGTCAGGCCGTCGATCACGTCGAGCAATTGCGACGCCGCGCGATCCGGCGTGAACAGCGTGCCCGGCCGCACATTGCCCTGGAACGGCTTCGACAGCGCGGTGTCGACCGTGCCCGGATGCAGCCCGACGACGATCGAGCGATCGTTGCGGCGCTTTTCCTCGATGCTCAACGTCCTAACCAATTGATTGAGCGCGGCCTTCGCCATTCGATAGCCGTACCAGCCGCCGAGCCGGTTGTCGGAGATGCTGCCGATCCGCGCCGAGAGGACGGCGAACACCGTCCGCCCCTGTTTGGGCATCAGCGGCAGCAGATGCTTGGCGACCAAGGCCGGCCCGACCGCATTGACGCGCAGCACCTGTTCGAGCCACGCCGGATCGAATTCGCGATAGCTTTTTTCCGGGCCGCGCTCCGCATCGTGCAGCAGGCCGGTGGCGAGGATGACGAGCGACGGCGCCGGCCCGGTGGCGATCCGCGCCGCGGCGGCGGCGATGCTCGCCTCGTCGGTGATATCGATCGGCGCGGCGCCCGAGCGCGACAGCGCGTGGATGCGGGCGTAGGCCGCTTCCTCGACCAGCGCCTCGTGCAGCGCGGCACCGATCCCGCCGGATGCGCCGATGACGACCGCGGCGCTCAACGCGAGAACCGCCATTGATCGTCGCTGCTCGCCGCGGCGTCGAACGCATAGCCGTCGCTGTCGAACCCACGCATCGCATCGATCTCGGTGATACGATGCTCGACCATCCAGCGCGCCATCATCCCGCGCGCCTTCTTGGCGTGGAAGCTGACGAAGCGGTCGCCGTCGCGGAAATCGATCGCCACCACGCGGACGTCGGCAGGCAGGTGGCCCGCGACCCCCGCCCAATATTCCTGGCTGGCGAGGTTGAGGACGACCCGCTCGCCATCGGCGGCGACATCCTCGGCCAGCGCCTTGCCGATGCGGTCGCCCCACCAGTCGGTCAGCTTCTTGTGCCGTGGCGCCCAGCGCGTACCCATCTCCAGCCGGTAGGGGCGCATCAGGTCGAGCGGGCGCAGCATGCCGTACAGGCCCGAGAGCAGTCGCAGATGATCCTGTGCGAAGGGGAGCGCCTCCTCCTCCAGCGTCTTGACGTCGAAGCCGGTGTAGACGTCACCGTCGAACGCGAAGATCGCCGGCCGTTCGGGCGCGTCCGCAAAGTTGCGGAAGCGGTCGGCGTTGAGCTTGGCCAGCGCCGGCGAGATGTGCATCAGCTCCGACAGCTTCTTCTGCGTCAGGTGCGATGCGGCGGCGGCGAGCGTCTGCGCCTCCTTGGCGAAACGCGGCCGGGTCGGCGCGAGATCGGGGATGGGCGACTCATAGTCGAGCGTCTTGGCGGGGGAGAGGACGGCGATCATCGTGCCCGCCGGTAGCCGCCCCGCGGCGGCCGTTCAATCGCCGTTCAGTGCGGATGCCGCAACCGGGACGGGCATGGCATCGCTTGAACGGCTTGCGACGGACCGTTACAGCCCCGCAGACGTTAGCGGCAGCGATGCCTCACTATCTGGAGAGAGAGTTAGCATGAAGACCCTTTCGAAGCTCGCGCTGGCCGCGGTGCTGGCCACCGGTGTGAGCGGTCTGGCGATCGTCGCCCCCGCGGCCGCCAAGGACAAGAAGGAAGAGCAGGCGGCTCCTGGCTTCAAGCTCAGCAAGCCGGTGCAGGCGATCGCCTTCCAGGCGCAGGAAGCCGTCAAGGCCCGCAATCCCGCCACCGCCGAGCCGCTCGTCGCGCAGGTCGAGGCCGCGGCCACCACCGACGACGACAAATATATCGCCGCCGCGCTCCGTTACGATCTGGAGAACACCAAGCTCGTCATCGCGCAGGAGGCCAATCCCAAGGCGCCGCTCGACGAGACCGTGCTCGCCAAGCCGCTCGACGCGCTGATCGCCGCCAAGAACACGCCGGCCGCCGACCGCGGCAAATATCTGTTCCGTCGTGGCCAGCTCGCCTACAACAGCGGTCAGTATCCGGTGGCGACCCAGTATTTCACCCAGGCGAAGGCGGCCGGCTACAACAGCCCCGATTTCGATCTGCAGCTCGCCAAGGTGAAGGTGCAGGCCGGTGACACCGCCGGTGGCCTCGCCGATCTCGACCGGTTCATCACCGCGCAGAAGGCGGCGGGCCAGACCGTGCCGGAGGCCTATTACCGCTTCGGCATCGCCACCGCGAACAACAAGAAGATGGCGCCGGAAACGCTCGCCTGGATGCAGAAGTACGTCGCGGCCTATCCGAATGCCCGGGTGTGGCGTGACGTCATCCTGCAATATGCCTTCGCGCAGAACAGCCTCGCCGCGCCGGACAAGGCGCAGACGGTCGATCTGTATCGCCTGCTGCGTACCGCCGGTGCGATGCCGGACCAGGCGATGTACGAGGATTATGCCAAGAACGTCTACGACCGCGGCAATCCCTATGAGGCGGCGGCGGTGCTGAAGGAAGGCATGGCCTCGGGCAAGATCCCGGCGACCAGCGCCTTCTCGAAGAGCCTGCTGACCGCGGCGAACACCGCGATCAAGGCGGACGGATCGCTGGCGAGCAGCGAGAAGACCGCGATGGCATCGAAGGACGGCAAGATCGCCGCGTCGACCGCCGACGCCTATCTCGGCCAGAACAACTATGCCAAGGCGATCGAATTGTATCGTGCGGCGCTGAGCAAGGGCGGGGTCGACGCCAATGAGGTGAACACCCGCCTCGGCATCGCGCTCGCCAAGTCGGGCGACAAGGCCGGTGCGCAGGCGGCGTTCGGTGCGGTCACCGGCAATCCGCGCGCGGGCATCGCCGCGTTGTGGAATACCTGGACGCAGGTCGGCGCCACGCCGGCCACGCCCGCCACGCCGGCCTGATCGACCGGTAACGACGGGAAGGGGGGCGGTCCGGCGACGGGCCGCCCCCTTTCGTTTGTCGGCCGCCGTCGCGGGTCAGTCGATGACGACGGGGATGCCCGAGGTCGACTTGGCGGTGCGGATGGTGAGCGAGGTCTTGACGCTGGCGACGTTGGGCGCGGGCGTCAGATGCGTCGTCAGGATCTCCTGGAAGCTCTTGAGGTCGCTGGCGACGATCTTCAGGATGAAGTCGATTTCGCCGTTTAGCATGTGGCATTCGCGGATTTCCGGGATGTCCGCGACATGCGCCTCGAACGCGGCGAGGTCGTGCTCGGCCTGGCTGCGCAGCGACACCATCGCGAACACGGTGATCGGAAAACCGAGACTGGCGGGATCGAGATCGGCGTGATAGCCGCGGATCACCCCGGCCTCTTCCAGCGCGCGGACGCGGCGCAGGCAGGGTGGCGCGGTCAACCCGACGCGTTCGGCCAGTTCGACATTGGTCATCCGCCCATCCTGTTGCAGGTGGGCGAGAATCTGACGATCGATCCGATCGAAGGACATTGCGTATCAAACTCCATAAACAGGCCGGATGTAAACGGCGGCTCCCCCTAAGCATAAGAAAATTGCGGCGCAACGCAATTGTCCCACTATGCGACGTGTTGCCGGCGGGCGGCAAATCGGCAGTTCCTCTCGCGTGCCCCGATCGTTAAGGGATCAGCGCGCACATCGTTGAGGTGGGGCGGTCTCCAGGAGTTGGTGTGCGTTTCGACGATAGCCTGAAAACGGTGCTTTCGGCCGACATGGAGAGTGGGTTCGGCGCGCAATCGGCGTGGCGGCAGCTGACCGACCTGATGGGCCGCGGGCGCATCGCTGCGGATGCGGCGTCGCTGGACCGGCTGCGCGGGCTGCGACCGGCGGTGCCGCTGGCGATTCGAGCGGCGAGTGCGCGGGCGTTGGCCTTCGCCCGCCCGCCCGCGGCGCTGATCGGCTTCTTCGCCGAGGATTCGATCGAGGTCGCCGCGCCGTTGCTGCGCACCGCACAACTGGCGGATACGGACTGGCTGGCGCTGCTGCCCCGGCTCGATGCACACGGCCGCGCCCTCCTGCGCCATCGCCGCGATCTCCCGGGCTCGGTCGAGCGCGGGCTCGCCAGTTTCGGCCCGGCGGATTTCGTGCTGCGTTACGACGCGCCGGCCGCCGCCAACGATCTGGCAGAGCCGACGCCGCCGGCGGACATCGCCCCCGTCCCGCATCTCCACCCGGTCGCGCCGCCGCCGCCCGAGCCCGATGCCGAGGGTGGGTTCCAGATCGCCGATCTCGTCGCGCGGATCGACGCGTTCCAGAAGCAGCGCGATCCCAACGAGCCGATCGCTGCCGCCGCGAGCGAGCCGCCGAGCTATTTCCACTTCGACACCGATCACCTCGGCATCATTCGCGCGGTGGACGGGGTGGCGCGGGGGGCGCTGATCGGTGCCTCGCTCGCAATCGGCATGCCGCAGGGGGAAGTCCGCGTCGATGCGGTGATCACCGGGGCATTGCGCCAGCGCCAGCGCTTCGCCGGCGCGCGGCTCGATGTCGGCGGCCATTCCGATGCGGCGGGGGCATGGCGGGTCGCGGGCACGCCGCAGTTCGATGCCGAGAGCGGCCGCTTCACCGGCTATGTCGCGATCGCCCGCCGGCCGCGCGCCGACGAGGAGGCAAGCCTCACCCCGCGCAAGATGGTGTCCGATTCGCTGCGCCAATTGGTGCACGAGCTGCGCACGCCGACCAACGCGATCGCCGGGTTCGCCGAGCTGATCGAGGCGCAACTGCTCGGCCCGGTCGCCCCGGTCTATCGCGAGCATGCGGTGACCATCCGCCAGCAGGCGGCGAGCCTGCTCGGCGCGATCGAGGATCTCGACACCGCCGCGCGGATCGAGGGCAAGGCGCTCGAGCTGCGGCCCGGCCCGGTCGTGCTCGAACCGCTGCTCGAACGGATCGCGCAGGATCTCGCGCCGCTGGCGGCGCTGCGCGGTACCGCGCTCGACATCCATCCGATGGGCGACCATGCCGCGCTGAGCGACGATCGCGCGCTGGAGCGGCTGCTGTCGCGGCTGTTGGCGGCACTGACCGCGGCGGCGGTGGCGGGCGAGCGGATCGACATCGCCGAGGCACCGGCGCCGGACGGACAGGTGGCGATCTGCTTCGCCCGGCCGCTGGCGCTGTCCGCGGACGGCGAGGAGGCGTTGTTGAGCCTCGACGGCGAGGCGGCGGGGCCGACCGATGCGGAGGGCGCGCCGCTGCTCGGCACCGGCTTCGCGCTGCGGCTGGCGCGCAACCTGGCGGTCGAGCTGGGCGGCGAGCTGGTGTTCGGCGAGGATCTCCTGACGCTGCGATTGCCCGCGGCGGTCGACGAGACGGTGGCGCAGGCGACGCGTTGATCGGGCGAGGCGGCGCCGTTTCGCCGTATCGGGTGCCGGCGCCGACGGACGACGCGCTCATCCGTTGGCCGGCTTCGTTCGGGCGCCGCTTCATCGTCTTCGTCGACGTCGAGGAGGAGTTCGACTGGTCGGCGCCGCTCGATCCCGGCCATCGCGCGGTCACGGCGATGCGCGCGCTGCCCGAGGCGCATGCGCGCTTTGCCGAGCGGGGGATCGGGCCGGCCTATATGGTCGATCATCCGGTGGCGAGCGATGCGGCGGCGGTGGATATCCTGCGGGAGATACTGGCGGATCGGCGCGCGTCGCTGGGCGCGCAGCTCCATGCCTGGGTGACGCCGCCTTATGCGGCGCCCACGGCGGGCGACAGCTACGCGGGCAATCTGCCGCCGGCGCTGGAGGCGGGCAAGCTCGACAGCTTGACCGGTCTGCTTACTGAAGCGTTCGGACGGCCGCCGCTCGCCTATCGGGCCGGACGCTATGGCATCGGGCCGGCGACCGCCGGGCTGCTCGCCAGCCGCGGCTATCGCGTCGAGAGCTCGATGCGGGCGCGCTATGACTATCGCGGCGATCTGGGGCCGGATTTCACCGCGGTGGGCAGCGAGGCATTCCGGATCGGGTCCCTGGTCGAGCTGCCGCTGACCACCGTGTTCACCGGTCGGCTGCGCCATTATGGCGCGACGCTCTATCCGGCGCTGGCGCGCGTGCCGCGCGGGCGCGGTGCGGCGGCGCGTGCGGGGCTGTTGCAGCGGGTGGCGCTGACGCCCGAAGATATGCCGATCGCCGATGCGCTTGCCGCGGTGCGCGTGGCGGTCGAGGAGGAGGGGCAGCGGCTGATCAGCTTCTCCTTCCATTCGCCGAGCCTCGTGCCCGGCCACACGCCCTATGTGCGCAGCCGCGACGATCTGGCGCGGTTCTGGACGTGGTGGGCGCGGATGTTCGACCTGCTCGACGCGCTCGGCGTTCGGCCGGCGGGCGTCGAGGACATCCTGGCGGCGGCGGATCGGACGACGGGCTGATGCCTGCCGCACAAGCAATGCCGGACCCGGCAGATGTTGCCGCAAGATGAAGATCACGACTTCAAAGTGCAACAAACCACCGTGGCGGCGATATCTTCCGCTTTGGACCAGTCCTGACAAGCAAGCATTGCTTTGTACGCCCTCGTCAGGGGCTATTTCCGTCGGATAGGCAGTCGAACGCGCCGTTCATCGTGCCGGATCGGGCGATTCATCGCCTATTCGATGGTAGCGCGACCTTTTCGGATTGTATTTTGTTCGTGCCGCTGCCAAGGGAGCGGCTCACCACGTGAGAGGGGAGACCATCATGGTTGCCAAGTATCTGATGGCTGCTGCTGCAGCCGCCCTGGCCGTTGCTCCGGCCGCTGCCGCTCCTGCCAACCCGGCAGCGAGCCTGTCGGTTGCCAAGTCGGTTCGCACCGGTTCGGTTTCGGCGAAGAAGAACGAGCTCGCCGGTGGCGGTCTGATCATCGCGCTCGTCGCGGCGGCTGCCGTCGTTGCGGGCATCGTGATCGTCGCCGACGACGACAACAGCGACAGCAACTAAGATCGTTCGCGGATCGGCGGCGTCCTTGCGGCACCGTCCATCGGAACGTGACGCAAGGGGGGCTTCGGCCCCCCTTGTTGATTCCGGGGGTCTGGCGGGTCGGCGTTGCGTGGGGGCGGAAGCTTCGCCTTTGCCGTCACCCTGAAGCTTGGCCGAGACCTCTACGAACGTCTGCATCTGGTGGATCAGCGCAGTGCTCCTGCAAAAGCAGGAGCCCAGAGCCAAGCTAGATAACGTCTTATGGCGTTCGAGACTCCTGGGCTCCTGCTTTCGCAGGAGCACTGGGCAGCTTTTGGCAGACCTGCGTTCGGCGTAATGGATCAATGGTGTCGAGGTCGTGGCGCGACCTTCCGAACTGCGTCGGTGATGCCTGTGACATGCTTGTCGTGTTGGACGACATGGACAAGATGGACACCTTAATGGAAACGATTCACGTCCGATCGTTTCCATTCTTGCACCTGTCTCGTGGTCGCGATGAGAAAGAGCGTGAGCGCCGTTTGCGGACGCCTATCACTGCAACGACGATGTAGGACAGACCGGCAAATTGGTCTTTGCCGGTCTGGGGGATGACGACAGCCGCGTCCTACGCGTGGCGCGGGGACATGCGAATCGCGCGACGAGCGTCGCAGGCGAACCGATACGGGGCGGCTGCGTCCGCCGCCCCGGCTGCGGTGCGGATCAGCGCGGCGTGGCGACCGGGCCGCCGCTGGCCTGAAACAGCGCGACGGTGTCGCTGAGCCGGGCGGCGCGGGCCTGAACCAATTGTGCGCGCGCCTGCGCGTCGGCGGCGGTGGCGTTGAGCAGCGCGAGCGTGCCGACGTCGCCGAGTGCGAGCTGGCGGCGGACGTAGGTCAGCGCCCGGCCCGAGGCGTCCGCCGCCCGCGTCGCCGCGTCGAGCGCATTGGCGTCGGTGGCGAGGCCGGTCAGCGCATCGGAGACGTCGCCGAACGCCTGCAGCACCGCGCTGCGATAGGTGGCCTTGGCGCCGTCGAGCGCCGCCTCCGCCGCGCGCTGCTGGTGGCGCAGCGCGCCGGCGTGGAAGATCGGCTGGGTGATGCCGCCGATCAGCGTCCAGAACGGATTGCCGTCCTTGAACATGTCGCCGAAGCGCTGCGCCGAGCCGCCGGTATTGGCGCTGAGCGTGATCTGCGGCAGTCGCGCGGCGATCGCGGTCCGCACGTCGGCACCGGCCCCTTCGAGCTGCGCGCGCGCCGCCAATACGTCCGGCCGCCGCGCGACGAGATCGGAGGGCAGGACCACGGGCAGTTCGGCGGGTAGCGTGAGAGCGGCGAGGGCGGGCAGTGGCGGCAGCGCATCGCCGGCGGGGCGGCCGATCAAGGCGGCGATGACGACCCGCTGGTGCGCCTCCTGCCGGATCAGCGGCGGCAGCGCGCCCTCGGCGGTGGCGAGCGCGGTCTGCTGCGTGGCGATGTCGGCGGCGCCGATCGCGCCGAGCTGCTGGCGGCGCAGCAGGCTGTTGAGGATGTCGCGGTTGACGGTGATCGCGGTCTGCGCCGCCGCGATCTGATCGGCGAGCGCGGCGCGCTGGATCACCGCCTGGACGAGATTGGCGACGACCGTGGTGCGCGCGGCGCCGAGCCGCTGGCGCTGGACCTCCGCGGCGGCGCGCGCCGAACGCACCCGCGAGCGCGTGCCGCCGAACAGGTCGAGGCCGTAGCTGACGTTCACCTGCGCGGTGTGCAGCGTATAGAGTTCCTGATTCTGGTCGGCGACCGGCGGCGACAGCGCGTTCGAGACACGGGCGCGTTCGGCCTGATAGCCGGCGTCGACCTGCGGCAACGCCGCGCCGGCGGCGGCACCGGCCAGCTCGCGCGCCTGACGCAGCGAGGCGTCGGCGCTGGCGATATCGTTGTTGTGCGCGAGCGCTTCGGCGACGAGCGCGTCGAGCTGCGGACTGGCGAAGGCGGTCCACCAGTCGACGCGCAGCGGCGCGGCGGTGAAGGTCTGCGCGGTGCCGGCCGCGGGCGCGATCGGCGCCGGCGTCGCCGCCGGGGGCAGCGGCGCGTGCGCGTCGAGATCGTGCGGTCCCGCGGCGCAGGCGGCGGTGGTGCAGGCGAGCAGCAGGGCGAGGGCGCGGCTCATGCCACCACCTCCGGGCCGGCGGCATCGCCATGCGGCGGGGCATGGCCCACGTCACGACCGTGCGCGCCGCGATCCTCCGGCGGCACCCGCTTCGAGAAGCGGTCGATCAGCACCGGCAGCACCAGCAGGATCAGCAGCGGCGCGAGCGCCATGCCGCCGACGACGACGAGCGCGAGCGGCTTCTGAACCTGACTGCCGATGCCGGTCGACAGCGCCGCGGGGAGCAGGCCGATCGCCGCGACGAGGCAGGTCATCACCACCGGGCGCAGGCTGTGGCGCACGGTCGTGCCGATCGCTGCGGCGCGATCGACGCCTTCGTCGACCGCATTGTTGAAGGTGGTGACGACGAGGATGCCGTCCATCACCGCGATACCGAACAAGGCGACGAAGCCGATCGCGGCGGAGATGCTGAACGCGGTGCCGGTCAGCGCCAAGGCGAGCACGCCGCCGACCACCGCCATCGGGATGGCGGAGAAGGCGAGCAGACTGTCGCGGATCGAGCCGAAATTGGCGTAGAGCAACAGCAGCATCAGCAGCAGGCTGATCGGCACGACGATCTCGAGTCGCGCGATCGCGTTGGTGAGATTGTCGAGCTCGCCCGCCCATTCGAGGTGATAGCCGGCGGGGAGATGCACCTTCTGCGTGATGCGCGCGCGTGCCTCCTCGACCGCGCCGCCGAGATCGCGGCCGCGTACCGAGAATTTGATCGGGATATAGCGTTCCTGATGCTCGCGGTAGATGAACGACGCGCCCGAGGTGAGGTGGACGTCGGCGACCTCGGACAGCGGTACCTGGATCGTGCCGCTGCTGCCGTCGGGGGCGGGCGCGCCGATGGTGATGCGGCGGATCGCCTCCAGCGAATCGCGCTGCTCCGATTTCAGCCGGACGATGATCGGGAAGTGGCGGTCGGTGCCGGCCTCGTAGAGATCGGCGGACGAACTGCCGCCGACCGCGGCGGCGACGGTCGCGTTGATGTCGTCAGGCGTCAGGCCGTAGCGGGCGGCGCGCGCGCGATCGACGTCGACGCGCACCGTCGGCTGGCCGAGCGACTGGAACACGCCGAGATCCTCGATGCCGCGCACCTGGCTCATCTGGTCCTTGATCTGGTTGGCGTATTTCTCGAGCATTGCGAGATCGGGGCCGAACAGCTTGATCGAATTGGCGCCCTTCACGCCCGAAGCGGCTTCCTCGACATTGTCCTCGATGATCTGCGAGAAGGAGAAATCGACGCCGGGATATTTGGCGGTCAGTCGCTGCGACAGTTCGGCGATCAGCGTTTCCTTGGTGACGCCGTGCGGCCATTCGCTGGCGGGCTTGAGCGGCACGAAGAATTCGGCGTTGAAGAAGCCGGTGGCGTCGGTGCCGTCGTCGGGCCGGCCATGCGCGGAGAGCACCGCGGTCGTCTCGGGATAGCTGGCGATGATGCGGCGGATGCCGTTCACCGCGGGCTCGCCCGCCTCCAGGCTGATCGAGCCGGGCAAAGTGGCGCGGATGTACATATTGCCCTCTTCGAGGTGCGGCAGGAATTCGATGCCGAGCGTGCGCACGCCGAGCACCGCGACCAGCAGCATCAGCGCGGCGGCACCGAGCGTCAGCACGCGATTGCCGAGCGCGAAGGCGGCGGCGGGTTCGTAGGCGCGGCGCAGCTTGCCGACGATCCACGTCTCGACCTCGGACAGTTTGTCGGGGAGGAGGAGGGTGGCGAGCACCGGTGCGACGGTGAAGGTCGCGAGCAGGCCGCCGCTGATCGCATAGGCATAGGTCTTGGCCATCGGGCCGAAGATATGGCCCTCGACCCCGGTCAGCGTGAACAGCGGCAGGAAGCTGGCGATGATGATCGCGGCGGCGAAGAAAATGCCGCGGCTGACCTCGCTGCTCGCGCCGAGCACCGCCGAGAAGCGGTTGGCGAGCGTGTAATGGCCGCGCCCGCTTTCGACGTGCGCGGAGCGTTCGACCATGTGGCGGAAGATGTTCTCGACCATGATGACGCAGGCGTCGACGACGAGGCCGAAGTCGAGCGCGCCGACCGAGAGCAGGTTGGCGCTCTCGCCCTGCAGCACGAGGATCAGGATCGCGAAGGCGAGCGCGAAGGGGATGGTGGCGGCGACGATGATCGCGCTGCGCAGATTGCCGAGGAACAGCCATTGCAGCGCGAAGATCAGCAGGATGCCGACCACCATATTCTCGAGCACGGTATGGATGGTGAGGTGGATGAGGTCCGACCGGTCGTAGATGCGGTCGAGATGGACGCCGGGCGGCAGCACGCCCGAATCGTTGATGTTGGCGACCTCCTTCTGCACCGCCTCGATCGTCGGCATCGACTGGGCGCCGCGCTGCATCAGCACGATGCCCTGCACGATATCGTCCTGATCGTTATAGCCGGCGATGCCGAGCCGCGGGCTGTTGCCGACCTTCACCGTGGCGACGTCCTTGACCAGCACAGGCTGGCCGCCGGCGCTGCCGACAAGGACGTTCTCGATCCCCGACGGGGTCTGGATCAGGCCGACGCCGCGGACGATCGCCGCCTGGCTGCCGAAGTTGATCGTCTGGCCGCCGACGTTGCCGTCGCTCTTGGCGATCGCGGCGAGCACCTGGCTGACGGTGACGTTGTGCGCGGCGAGCCGGTCGTTGTCGATCACCACGTCATAGGCGCGCAATTTGCCGCCCCAGCCGGTGACGTCGATCACGCCGGGGATGCGCTTGAACCGGCGTTGCAGCACCCAGTCCTGCAACGTCTTGAGGTCCATGACCGAATAGCCCTTGGGCGCGCTGATCTTGTAGCGGTAGATCTCGCCGACGGGGCTGGTCGGCGACAGCGTCGGCTGCGCGCCGCCGCTGAGCGGCGGCAGCTGCGACAGGCGGTTGATCACCTGCTGCTTGGCCTGATCGTTGGTCAGGTCGTAGCTGAACTGGATCTTGATGTCGGACAGGCCGAACAGGCTGATCGCGCGGATCGCGGTGAGGTGCGGGATGCCCGCCATGCCGACCTCGATCGGAATGGTGACGTTGCGCTCCATCTCCTCGGCGGAGAGGCCCTGCGTCTGGGTGATGACCTCGACCATCGGCGGGACGGGATCGGGATAGGCCTCGATATTGAGGTTGGCGAAGCCGATCACGCCGGCGGCGAGCATCGCGACGAAGACGCCGACGATGAGCAGCCGCTGGCGGAGCGCGAAGGCGACGATGCGGTTCATTCGCCGATCCCCGCTTCGTTGACGAACAGCGCGCCGGCGGTGACGATGCGCTCGCCGGGGGTGAGGCCCTTGACGATGACGACCTGGCCGTCCTGCGCGTCGCCGGCGACGACGTCGCGCGCGACGAGCAGGCCATCGGGGCGGACAACCCAGACGCGCGCCTGATCGCCCTCGTGGATCACCGCGGCGGCGGGGACGCGAATCGCGTCGCCGGCCTGCGCACGGTGGATCTGGAAGCTGGCGAACATCTGCGGCTTGAGTGCGCCGTCGGGATTGGCGATCGCGGCGCGCACCGGCAGGCGATGCGTCTGCGGATCGAGCGCGGCGCCGACGAGGTCGATGCGCGCCTGGAAACGGCGGCCGGGCAGCGCGGGGGTGGTGACCGTCGCCGAATCGCCGACGTGAATCGCCTCGGCATCGCTTTCAGCGACCTGCGCGACGAGCCAGACGCGCGAGGGGTCGGTGATCGTCAGCACCGGCTTGTCGCCGCCCTGGCTGACATATTCGCCTGCGGACACGTCGCGCGAGGCGATCAGGCCGCTGATCGGCGCGTGCAGCGTGGTGACGTCGTGGATGCCGGAGACTTCGCCGACGCCCTCGAGCTGGCGGATCTCCGCCGGCGACTTGCCGAGCACCGCGAGCTTGTCGCGCGCGGCGCCGAGCGCGGCGGCGGCGGTGCGGGCGGTCGCCTGTGCCGCGGCGAGATCGGTCTGCGCCTGCTGATAATCCTTCTGCGCGCCGCCCGCGGTCTCGTAGATCAGCCGCTGGCGTTCGGCGGTGCGCTGCGCGGTGGCGAGCTGCGCCTGCGCGTTCTGATAGGCTGCCCGCGCCGCGAATAGCGCGTTGCGGCCGTCGACGAAGTCGTTGGTGCGGACCAGCAGCAACGGCTGCCCCTGCGTGACGCGCTGGCCGGCATCGACGAGCACGCGGACGACCTGGCCGCTATAGGGCATCAGCACCGGTGTGCTGTGGTCGCCGTCTACCGTGATCGCGCCGCTGGCCAGCGTGCGCGCGTCCGACGCGCCCATGCCGACCCGCATCGTGGCGAGCGACGCCATCTGCGTTTTGGTCGGGCGAAAGGTGCCCGGCGGCGGGGGTGGTGGCGCGGTCTCCTCGTGATGGGTGAGCTTGCCGACGAGCATGACGAGCAGCACCACGCCCGCCAGCACCACCGCGACGATGCCCAGCCAGCGCCATTGCGCCGATCGGGACAAAGTGGTGGCGGGGGCGAGGGGTTCGGGGTGTTCGGTGGCGTGCATCGGGGACCTGCGCATGCGATGAAGCTTGGAGCCGATAGGCGGGCTGGCTTACAGCGTGCTGACGGATGCTGCGGCGCGGGAGGATGTTTGCGGATTTTGCTGATCGAGGACGATGCGGCGCTGGCCGACGCGCTGACCGGTGCGCTGCGCCAGCGCGGCATGACGGTGGACCATGCCGCGAGCATCGAGGAGGCGGAGGCCTATCTCGCCGCGATCGACCATGCCGCGGTGCTGCTCGACCTCGGCCTGCCCGACGGCGACGGGCTGGCGCTGCTGCGGCGGATGCGTGCCGGCGGCAACGTCCGCCCGGTGCTGGCGCTGACCGCGCGCGGCAGCGTCGATGCGCGCATCCGCGGGCTGCACGGCGGCGCCGACGATTATATCGTCAAGCCGTTCGATCCCGACGAGCTGCACGCGCGCATCCTCGCGGTGCTGCGCCGGCAGGGCGGCTATCTGGGCGTATCGCTGAGCTGCGCACGGCTTGTGTTCGACGTCGAGACGCGGGTGGCGCGGGTCGGCGAGACCTTGCTGCCGCTGTCGGCGCGCGAAACCGAATTGCTCGAGCTGCTGCTGCGCCGCGGCGGCAACGTCGTGCCCAAGCGGCTGGTCGAGGATCATCTGTTCGGCGCCGGCGGCGATCTCGGCTCGAACGCGGTCGAGGTCTATGTCCACCGGCTGCGCAAGCGGCTCGACGAGGCGGAGACCGGCGCGCGGATCGAGACGGTGCGCGGCGTCGGCTATCTGCTCCGCGCGGCGGCGTGAGGCTGCGCGCGCCGCGCTCGCTCGCCGGGCAGTTCGCGCTGCTCCACGGCGTCACCGCGCTGATCGCCGCGGCGATGCTGCCGCTCGGTGCCTTGATGCTGCATCGCGTCGCGCATCATTACCAGCGCGACGTGCTGCGCCAGCAGACCGAGGGGATCGCGACGCTGCTGCGCGACCATGATCCGGGCCAGGCGATCGAGGCGGCGGACATCCTCGCGGGCGGGCTGACGCTGACCGTGGTGGATGGCGGCCGGCACATCCTCGCGCAGCGCGGGCGGCCGCGGCCGGGAATCATCCGCGCGGTGCCGCTCGACGGGCAATTGCGGATCGTGCGGCGGGGGACGCTGGCGGCGGTGAGCCGGCCGGCGGGCGGGCGCTGGGTGGTGGTGGCGCAGGACGATGCCGCACCGGAGGTGGTGGCGGACGATATCGTCGACGCCTTCCTCGCGCGGTTCGCGCTGCTGCTGCTGCCGCTGGTCGTGCTGCTGCCGCTGGTCGGGGTCGGCCTGACGCGGCGGCTGACGCGGCGGATGACCGCGGCGTCGGACATCGCCGCGGCGATCGGCCCGCAGACGCTCGACCGGCGACTGCCGCACGGCACGCTGCCGTGGGAGGTCGAGCCGCTCGCCGCGGCGACCAATGCCGCGCTCGACCGGCTCGAACAGGCGTTCGCCGCGCAGACCGCCTTCGCCGCCGACGTCGCGCACGAATTGCGCACGCCGCTGGCGACGATCCGGCTGCGCGCCGATGCGATCCCCGACGAGGCCATCCGCCGCACGCTGCTCGGCGAGGTCGATCGCGCGGCGCGGGTGATCGCGCAACTGCTCGTACTCGCCGAGCTGGAACGGCCGATCGAGGGGGCGGGGGCGGCGATCGACCTGATTTCTGTGGCCGCCGACGTGGTCGCGGATCGCGCGCCGGCGATCATCGCGGGCGGGCGGCGGATCGCGCTCGACGATCGCGGCGCGCCGGTGTTGCCCGGTTATGCCGGGGCGATCGGCCTCGCGCTGGAGAATCTGATCGACAATGCCGCGCGGCACACGCCGCCGGGGACGCGGATCACCGTGCGGGTCGGGCCGGGGCCGGAGGTGAGCGTCGGCGACGACGGTCCGCCGATCGCCGCGGCGCATCTCGAACGGATGGCGACGCGCTTCTGGCGGGCCGGCACCGCGCGCACCGAGGGTTTCGGACTCGGCCTGTCGATCGTCCAGCGCGTCGCGGCGGCGCATGGCGGACGGCTGCACATCGGCGCCGGCGACGACGGCCGCGGGTTGCGCGCGACGATCCGCTTCAAGCGGACGGCGGGGGACGCCATCGCTCAGCCGTTCGCGGCCACCGCGGAGAGGCCCTGAACCAGCGCGTCGAAGACGGCGCGATAGCGTTCGCTGCGGCGCAGATCCTCGTGCATCACGATCCACATCGGCAGCGGCAGGTCGAGCGCGTCGGGCAGCAGGCGGACCAGCGCGGGATCCGTGCGGGCGATCGCGATTTGGCAGATGCCGATGCCGAAGCCGGCGCGGATCGCCGCCAGTTGCGCCGCCTCGCTGTCGACGCGGAGCGCGAAGGCGTCGCGGTCGATCCCCGGCAGATGGCGCATCGCGCTGCGGATGAACGGCGTCTCGGTGTCGAAGCCGATCAGGTCGTGGCCGCGCAGCTCGGCGGCGCTCTCCGGCATGCCGCGACGGTCGAGATAGTCGCGATGCGCGTGGAAGCCGACGTGGAGCGCGCCGATCCGCCGCGCGACCAGCGCCTGCTGCGTCGGTTCGACCATGCGGACGGCGATGTCGGCGCGCCGCTGCAACAGATCGTCGACCTCGTTCGACAGCGCCAGCTCGACGATCAGCCCCGGATGCTCCCGGCGCAGGGCGGTGAGGATCGGCGGCAGGTGCGCGACGCCGACCGAATGGCTGGCGCTGATCCGCACCACGCCGGCGACCGCATCGGGCCGGCCGGTCCCGGTCCGGCGCAGCGCGTCCGCCGCCACCGCCAGCGCTTCGGCATGCGGCCGCAGCGCGAGCGCGCGATCGGTCGGCGACAGGCCGCGCTGCGACCGAACGAACAACGTGCCGCCGATCGCGCGTTCGAGGGCATCGACGTGGCGGGCGATGCTTGGCTGGGTCATGCCGAGCGCGCGCGCCGCCGCGGACAGCGAACCCTCGCGCAGCACCGCGGCGAAGCTGCGGTAGACGTCCCAACTCGGTTCGCTGTTCATGCATTTTCGTATAGCAGCCCACCGGCCTTCGACAATTCCCGTGGCGCCGGATCGCGGCCATTTCCTTATTCGCACGATGATGGAGATGGTGATGACACAGCGGACGGCATTGATCCTCGGCGCGACCGGCGGGATCGGCGGCGCGGTCACGCAGCGGCTGCTGCACGACGGCTGGCAGGTGCGGGCGCTCGTCCGGCAGGGGTCGGCGCGGCTCGATCCCCGCTGCGTGCCGGTTGTCGGCGATGCGATGGACCCGGCGGCGGTCGAGGCCGCGGCGCGCGGCGCGGCGGTGATCGTCCATGCGGTCAACCCGCCGGGCTATCGCGACTGGCAGCAGCTGGTGCTGCCGATGGTCGATGCGACGATCGGCGCGGCGCGGACCAGCGGCGCGCGCATCGTCCTGCCCGGCACGGTCTACAATTACGGCCCCGATGCCGGCGACCCGATCGACGAGGATGCCCCGCAGCGGCCGGCGACGCGCAAGGGCGCGATCCGAGTGGCGCTGGAGCGGCGGTTACAGGCGGCGGCGGAGCGCGGCAAGGCGC
Source organism: Sphingomonas sp. 2SG (assembly GCF_005503285.1). Classification (NCBI taxonomy): domain Bacteria; kingdom Pseudomonadati; phylum Pseudomonadota; class Alphaproteobacteria; order Sphingomonadales; family Sphingomonadaceae; genus Sphingomonas; species Sphingomonas sp. 2SG. The sequence goes on along the minus strand of NZ_SCMZ01000026.1, from coordinate 26,482 downwards.
GGGTGCTGATCGTCCGCGCCGGCGATTATTTCGGGCCGGGCGCGGCGAACAGCTGGTTCGCGCAGGGGCTGATCGCGCCCGGCGTACGACCCAAAGTGATCCGGCAGCCGGGGCGGCGTTGTGTCGGCCACCAATGGGCGTATCTGCCCGATGTCGCCGAGACGATGGTGCGGCTGCTCGATCGGCCGGGATCGTCCGCCTTCGAACGCTTCCACATGGAGGGTCAATGGGATGGCGACGGCCGGCGGATGGTCGAAACGATCGCGCGCGTGCTCGGCGACCCCGCCGTGCCGATCCGGCCGCTGCCGTGGTGGCTGCTGCGGCTCGCCGCTTTGGTCGCGACGACGCCGCGCGAGATGATGGAGATGCGCTATCTGTGGCAGCGGCCGGTGCGACTGGGCAATGCGCGGCTGGTCGCGGCGCTCGGCGCGGAGCCGCATACGCCGCTGGAGCGTGCGGTGCGGACGACGCTCGCCAGCCTCGGCTGCCTGTGAGCCGGGCGGTCGATCGCACCGTCGTGGCTTGACTTTGCCCGCGGGCCGCGGGGTTAGTCGTCGCCATGCGTGCCAAGAGCCTTTCCGATCTCGCCCGGTTGAGCGGCCTGTCGATCTCCACCATTTCGCGCGCGCTGTCGGGTCATTGGTCGGTCGCCGAGGGGACGCGGAACCGGGTACGCGATCTCGCCGAGGCGCATGGCTATCGCCCCAACGAGATGGCGCGGAACCTGCGCCTGCAGCGGACCAATGCGATCGGCATCGCCTGGCCGCTCGGCCATGCGGTCGGGCAGCATCTCACCGATCCGTTCTTCCTCAGCCTGCTGGGGCATGTCGCCGACGCGCTGGTGCTGCACGGCTATGACATCGTGCTCAGCCGGGTGCTGCCGGCGGGCGAGGACTGGCTCGACCGGCTGGTCGATTCGGGCAAGATCGACGGGCTGATCCTGATCGGCCAGTCGGATCAGGCCGAGACGATCGCGCGGGTGGCGCGGCGCTATCCGCCGCTGGTGGTGTGGGGCGCGGCGCTGCCGGACGCGGGCTATCCGACGGTCGGGTCCGACAATCGCGAAGGCGGACGGGTCGCGGCGCGCCATTTGCGCGGGCTCGGGCGGCACCGCTTCGCCTTCGTCGGCGATGCCGGCCTGCCCGAATTCGGCCAGCGGCTCGCCGGCTTTCGCGCGGAGCTGGCGGGAGCGGACGCCGCGATCGTGCCGGCGGCGGCGACGGTCGATGCCGCCGCCGCGGCGGTGGCCGCGTGGTGGCGCGGCGGCGGGCGCGCCGATGCGCTGTTCGCCGCATCCGACGTGGCGGCGATCGGGGCGATGCAGGCGCTGGTCGCGGCGGGGGTCAAGGTACCGGAGGAGGTCGCGATCGTCGGCTATGACGACGTGGCGATGGCGGCGCACGTCACGCCCGGCCTGACGACGATCCGCCAGGATGTCGCCGAGGGCGCGCGGCGGCTGGTCGCGGCGCTGTTCGAGCGGCTCGCCGGACGGGCCGCGCCGTCGAGCCTGCTGCCCGCCACGCTGATCGTGCGCGGCTCGACCGTCTCAGGCGGCGGCGTGGCGCGCCCCGCGGACGGCTAGGGTCGCGATCGCGGCGGCGATCATCAGCCCGCCGGCGAGCATGATGACGTGGCGCGGATCGCCGCCGAGCAGCGAGCGGTAGAGCAACGGCATCGTGACGCTCTCGATCATCATCGGCACGACGATGAACATATTGAAGATGCCCATATAGACGCCGTTGCGCTCGGCCGGGATGCTGTCGGTCAGCATGACATAGGGATTGCCCATCAGGCTCGCCCAGCCGAAGCCGATGCCGAGCATCGGCAGCAGCAACGTCCAGCGGTCGGCGCAGAAGGGGATGGCGAGCATCGCGACCCCGGCGAACGCGACGCAGGCGGCGTGGACGATCTTCGGCCCGGCGCGGCGGGTGAAGGGGACGAGCGCGAAGGCGGCGACGAAGGCGACGAAATTGTAGAAGCCGCCGAGCAGGCCGACGTCGAGCGCCGCCTGGCGGAAGCCGGCGCTGGCGGGGTCGGCGGTGTGGTAGAGCGAGGCGGCGAGGCCGTGCGCGATGAACTGCCAATAAGCGAACATCGCATACCATTGGCAGAACATCGCGATCCCCAGCCGGCGCATCGCCAGCGGCATCTCGCGGATCGCCACCGCGATGTCGGCGAGCGCGGTCGCCGCCGACAGCGGCCGGCGCCGCATCGCCGCCACCGCCGCGGCATCGAGCGGCAGTTCGGGCACCCGCCACACCGACCAGAGGATCGTGCCGAGCGACAGCGCCGCGCCGATCAGGAAGGCGATGCGGGTGATGTCGGGAATGCCGTTGGCGTCGACCGCGTCGCGGCTCATGCCGAGCGCGACGAGCAGCGACGGCGACAGATAGGCGAGCGTCTGCGCCAGACCGGTGAACGCGCTCTGCATCAGGAAGCCGAGCGGCCGCTGCCGCGCGTCGAGCCGGTCGCCGACATAGGCGCGATAGGGCTCCATCGTGACGTTGTTGGCGGCATCGAGGATCCACAACAGGCTCGCCGCCATCCACAGCGTCCGGCTGTACGGCATCGCCAGCAGCCCCAGCGAACACAGGATGGCGCCGATCAGGAAATAGGGCGTGCGCCGCCCCCAGCGACTCACCGTGCGATCGGACAGCGCGCCGACGATCGGCTGGACGAGCAGCCCGGTCACCGGCCCGGCGAGCCAGAGCAGCGGCAGCGTCGCCTCGTCGGCGCCGAGATAGCCGTAGATCGGCCCCATATTGGCCTGTTGCAGTCCGAAGCTGAACTGCAGGCCGAAAAAGCCGAGGTTCATCTGGACGATGTGCCAGACGCCGAGCCGCCCTGCCGTCGTGCCGCCTGTCCTGTCGTGCATCGTCGCCTCTCCCCCCGGGGCCGCCGTCATATCCGCTCCGCTTGACGATCACAATCGATTGTGAAAGGCGGCGCGGATCATCGGGGCAGGCAGGCCGCAGCGGGTGATACCGGCGGCACGGGAGGACGGACATGCACGGTTCACCAGCGGCGGGCGATGGCCCGGCGGATCGCGGCGCGGCGCTGATCGCCTTGCTCGATCCCTTGTATCGCGATCATCCGCAATGGGCGGCGGAGCAGGCCCGGCTGCGCGCGGTGCTCGATGCCGCCGCCGAGGCGCGCGCCTATGACCTGCGCACGCTCGATGGCGACCGCGCGGCGGATCCGCGTTGGTTCGGCGCGTCCGACATGATCGGCTACAGCTTCTACGTCGATCGCTTCGCGCGCAATCTGGCGGGGCTGCAAATGCGGCTCGGCTGGCTCAACCGGCTGGGCGTGCGGCTGCTCCACCCGCTGCCGATGACGCTGCCGCAGTCGGGCGACAGCGACGGCGGCTTTGCGGTCGCCGATTATCGCGCGGTCGATCCGCGGCTCGGCAGCGTCGACGACGTGCGTGCGATCGCCCGCGACCTGCACGAGCGCGGCATGGCGCTGGCGATGGACTGCGTGCTCAACCATTGCGCGCGCGACCATGCCTGGGCGCAGGCGGCGCTGGCCGGCGATGCCGAGAAGTGCGGCTATTTCCGGATCGTCGCCGAGGCCGGCGAGGTCGCCGCCTGGGAGGCTGGGCTGGACGAAGTCTTCCCCGATACCGCGCCGGGCAATTTCACGTACGAGCCGGCGCTCGACGGCTGGGTGTGGACGACCTTCTATCCGTTCCAATGGGATCTCGACTGGTCGAACCGGCGGTGTTCCGCGAGATGCTCGACGTATTGCTGTTCTGGGCGAACGTCGGCGTCGACGTGTTCCGGCTCGACAGCGCGCCCTATCTCTGTAAGCGGCAGGGCACGGCGTCGCGCAACCTGCCCGAGACGCACCGGCTGGTCGCCGCGCTGCGCGCCGGGCTCGACGCGGTGGCGCCGGGCGTCGCGCTGCTCGCCGAGGCGATCGAACAGACCCGCGAGGTGCTGCCCTATCTGGAGCCGGCGGACGGCAGCCGCGCCTGCCAGATCGCCTATCACAACGGCGCGATGGCGGCGCTGTGGACCGCGCTGGCGACCGGGGATGCGGCGCCGCTGGTCACCGTGCTCGACCGGACGCGGCTGACGCGGCCGGATACCGCGTGGCTGACCTATCTGCGCTGCCACGACGACATCATCTGGACGGCGCTGCGCGGGATCGTGCCGGAGGCGGTGCTGCGCGGCTGTTCGGCCTTCTTCGCCGGGGAGGGCAGCTATGCGCAGGGCCGCTCGTTCCAGGCGCGCGCCGATGCGCCGGTCGCGACGGTCGGCATGCTGGCGTCGCTGCTCGGCGGCGAGGGGGAGGCGACGCTGGCGCGCTATCGGCTGATGCTGGGGGTGCTGCTGGCGCTGCCGGGGATGCCGATGCTCTACATGGGCGACGAGATCGGCCTGCCCAACGACGACGAGGGCGCGGCGGCGCTCGACGCGCGCTGGCTGCACCGGCCGGCGATGGACTGGATCCGTGCCGAGGCGGCGGCCGGCGACGCCGGTCCGGGGGCGCCGTTCCTCCGCATCACCCGAGCTTTGCTCGCGGCGCGCGCTGGGAGCCCCGCCTTCGCCGCTGCGGCACCGGCGCGGGCCGAGGTGACGGCGGACGGCGTGCTGGTGATCGACCGCGGCGAGGTCGTGGTGTTCGCCAATTTCCACGACATCGCGCGGCCGATCGATCGCGGCGGCGACCGCACCGACATGCTGACCGGCGCGCCCGCGGGCGAGACGATCCCGGGCTACGGCCTGCTCTGGCTGGCGCGCGACTGAGCGCCAGTCACAGCATCTCAAGCGGCACCGGCCGGGCCGGGCGGGGGAAGAGCTGGTCGAGGCGGGCGAGGTCTTCGCGGGTGAGCGTCAGGTCGGCGGCGGCGCGGTTGGCCTCGACATGGGCGAGCGTGGCCGCCTTGGGGATGGCGATGACGTCGTCGCGGGCCAGCAGCCAGGCAAGCGCGAGCTGCGCCGCCGTCACGTCCTTCTCCGCCGCCAGCGCGCGCAGGCCGGGATGGGCGGCAAGGCGGCCCTGTTCGACCGGGCTATAGGCCATGACGGGGATCGCGCGCTGCGCCAGCCAGGGCAGCAGGTCATGTTCGGGGCCGCGGCGGGTGAGATTGTAGAGGATCTGGTCGGTGGCGCAGGCGGCACCGCCCGCGGCGATCAGCTCGTCCATATCGTCGGTATCGAGATTGCTGACGCCCCAGCGCAGGATCTTGCCCTCGGCGACCAGCCGCTCCATCGCCGCAACCGTCTCGGCGAAGGGCACGCCGCCACGCCAGTGGAGCAGATAGAGGTCGAGCCGGTCGGTGCCGAGCCGGCGCAGGCTCGCCGCGCATGCCTGCGGCAGCCGGTCGCGGGAGGCGTTCTGCGGATAGGCCTTGCTGACCAGGAACACGCCGTCGCGGCGGCCGGCGATCGCCTCGCCGACCAGCCGTTCGGATTCGCCGTCGGCGTACATCTCGGCGGTGTCGATCAGCGTCAGGCCGAGGTCGATCCCGGCGCGCAGCGCGGCGATCTCCTCGGCGCGGCGCGCGGGGTCCTCGGCCATCATCCAGCTGCCCTGGCCGAGCGCGGGAATGTGGGTGCCGTCGGGCAAAGCGATCGTCTTCATGGCGGTTCGAACGCCCGAGCGTCGATTTGGATCGACGGGGTCAGAAGCGCAACGACGTCTCCACGCCGATCTCGCGCGGCCGGCCGGCTTCGGCGACGATGCCGCCGCCCGATTGCGCAAAGCATCGGAGCCCGACACAATCGCGCGCGGACGATAGCGAACCCGACAGGGACGGTGTCCGGTGACGAGCAACGGGAGAGGGACGGCATGGGGTTGGCTTGGACGATGGCGGCGGGCATCGCGCTGGCGAGCGCGCCAGCCGTGGCGCAGGGCGGGGCTGTGCCGACCGGGCTCGATCCGCTCGGTCAGATGCAGCCGCTGGTGTCGCCGGATGCAGCGGCCTTTCACGTCACGCGGTTGCGCAACGGCGTGCAGTTCCGGCTGAACGGCGTAACCAAGTCGGTGATCTTCTATGCGCCGGACGTGGTGCGGGTGAACGCCAATCTCGGCGCCTCCTATTGGACGCAGCGCAGCCTCGTCGTCATCCGCACGCCCGGAACGGTGCCGTTCACGCTGCGCGACGCCACCACCACGCTCGATCTGATCGGCGCCAAAATGCGGGTCAGCATCGACAAGCGGACCGGCGCGCTGAGTTACTACGATGCCACGGGTCGACTGCTCACCCGCGAGCGGGCGGAAGCGCCGCAGGCGATCACGCGCCGCATCGTCTCGGACGCGCCGACCTATGAGGTGGAGAACCGGCTGATGCTGAAGCCGGGCGAGGGGATCTACGGCTTCGGTTTCACCGGCGACGACGCGGTCAATCGCCGCAACGCCGACCTGCTGCTCGTCCAGACCAATGTCGGCATCATCATCCCGGTGATGGTTTCGACCGAACGGTACGGCATCCTGTGGGACAGCTATTCGCAGATGCGCTTCAAGGACGATGCCGGCGGCGCGCGGCTCTGGGCGGAGAGCGCGCCGGGTGGCGTCGATTATTACGTCATGGCCGGCGACACGATGGACGGCGTCGTCGGCGCCTATCGCTGGCTGACCGGCGACGCGCCGATGTACCCCAAACAAGCGTTCGGCCTGTTCATGAGCAAGGAACGCTACCGCACCGAGGACCAGTTGATCGACGTCGCACGCACGTTCCGCAAGGAGCGCTTCCCGCTCGATTACATCGTCCAGGACTGGCAATATTGGGGCAGCGACAAGGACGGCAGCTGGTCGGGGATGACCTGGGACCCCAAGCGCTTCCCCGATCCGGTCGGGATGGCGCGAACGATCCACGACCTCAACCTGAAGCTGATGGTGTCGATCTGGCCCTCGGTCGGCGACGATACCGCGCTGGCGCACGATCTCGACCGCTACGGCCTGCGCTTCAAGCCCGAACATTGGATATCGAAGCACGCGCGGATCTACGACGCGTATAGCGCCAGGGGCCGCGAGATCTATTTCAGCCACATCAAAACGGGGCTGCTCGACAAGGGCGTCGACGCCTTGTGGATGGACGGAACCGAGGTCGAGGTGAGTTCGGCGATGTGGAACCCGGTCGACAACGTCCGCGACACCAAGGCGCTGGGGCGCAACGCGATGGGCGACTTCACCCGCTATCTCAGCCCCTATTCGCTGCTCACCACCGAAGGCACCTATCGCGGACAGCGCGCGACCAGTGACAAGCGCGTCTTCACGCTGACCCGCTCGGCCTGGGCGGGGGCGCAGCGCACCGCGGCGGCGTCATGGTCGGGGGACATCTATGCGAGCTGGAAGACCTTGGCGCAGCAGATCGCCGGCGGCGTCAACGTCACGATCACCGGCAATCCCTATTGGACGCAGGATACCGGCGGCTTCTTCGTCAGCGACTTTCCCGGCGGCGAGAAGAACCCGGCATGGCGCGAGCTGTTCGCGCGCTGGTTCCAATATGCCGCGTTCAACCCGATCATGCGCGTCCACGGCACCGACGTCGAACGCGAGCCCTATCGCTTCAAGACTCTCGATCCGGCGGTCTACAAGACGCTGCTCGACACGGTGAGCCTGCGCTATCGCCTGCTGCCCTATATCTACAGCCTCAGCGCGCAGGTGACCGCGGATCGTTATACGCTGATGCGCGCGCTGCCGATGGACTTCCCCGACGATCCCGCGGTGCGCAGCATCGACGACAGCTTCATGTTCGGATCGTCGCTGCTGGTCCATCCGGTGACGCGGCCGATGTACCATATCCTGCCGTCCGCGCCGACGACGGTGCCCGCAGACGCGCTGCGCACCGCCGACGGCAAGCCGGGGCTGGCGGTCCAATATTTCGCCGGCGAGGATTTCGAGACGCCGCGCGGGCGGACGATCGATGCCAAGGTCGATCACAACTGGCCCGATCCGCCGCTCGCCGAGCTGCCGCCGGGGCTCACCGGGCTCGATCATTTCTCGGCGCGCTGGGAGGGCGAACTGATCGCCCCCGAGGATGGCGACTATGAGATCGGGCTGGCGGGCAACGACGGCATGCGGCTGTTCCTCGGCGGCGCGCCGGTGATCGATGCCTGGACGCGCAGCGCCAGCCGCACGCGCGTGGTCCGCCGCACGCTGCGCCGGGGCGAGCGGATCGCGGTACGGCTCGACTATTTCCATCCCGAGGGCGGCCGCAACTTCCGCTTCGTGTGGCGCACGCCGACCGACTTGCGGCGTGACGCCGCCGCGCTGAGCGCGCCGCGCGATTTGACGATGCGGACGTATCTGCCGCAGGGTGCAGACTGGTACGATATGTGGAGCGAGCAGCGTTATGCCGGTGGTACCACGGCGGTGCGCGAGGCGCCGCTCGACGTGATGCCGCTGTACGTCCGCGCCGGGGCGATCGTGCCGATGGGGCCGGTGCAGCAATATGCCACCGAGCAGCCGGACGCGCCGTATGAGGTGCGGGTCTATGCCGGCGCCGACGGTCGCTTCACGCTCTACGAGGACGATAACGAGACCTATGCCTATGAGAAGGGGCAGGCGGCACGCTACGACCTGCGCTGGGACGATGCCCGGCGGACGCTGGCGATCGGGGCCCGGCAAGGCAGCTTTCCGGGGCTGATGCAGCGGCGACGGCTGACCGTCGTTCTGATCGGGGCGGGCGGGGTGTCGCATCAGCGTCGGTCGGTGACCTACGACGGACGCGCGACCAGCGTCCGCTTCGCATCTTCGTGATCGCAGGGTAAGGGCGCGGTACGTCCGCCAGCAGGAGGCTCTTCTCGATGACCCGTCCGTTCCGCCTCGTCGATGTGTTCGGCACCGGTGCCTTCACCGGCAATCCGCTCGCCGTGATCGCCGACGCCGATGGCCTGTCGGGCGAGGAGATGCAGGCGATCGCCGCCTGGCTGAACTTCTCCGAGACGAGCTTTCTGCTGCCGCCGCGCGATCCGGCCGCGGATTATCGCGTCCGCATCTTCACCATGGCGCACGAACTGCCGTTCGCGGGCCATCCGACGCTGGGCAGCGCGCATGCGTGGCTGGAAGCGGGCGGCCGGCCGAAGACGGACGGGACGATCGTGCAGGAATGCGGCGTCGGGCTCGTCGCGATCCGTCGCGGCGCGGATCGGCTGGCGTTCGCGGCGCCGCCGTTGGTGCGCGGCGGCATGCCGAGCGAGGCGGAGATCGACGCGGTGGCGGCGATCCTGCACCTCGACCGCGCCGCGATCGTCGATGCCGCCTGGGTCGACAACGGGCCGGGCTGGATCGCGGTGATGCTCGACTCCGCGGACGCGGTGCTGGCGGTGGAGCCGGTGCGCCATCATCCCGATCATGTCGACATCGGTATCGTCGGGCCGCACCCCGCCGGCGGCGAAGCGGCGTTCGAGCTGCGCGCGATCTTCAGCGACGCGCATGGCGGCTTGATCGAGGACCCGGTGACCGGCAGCCTCAACGCCTCGGTCGGCCAATGGCTGTTCGCGAGCGGCCGGGCCAGCGGCGGCTATGTCGCCGCGCAGGGCACGCGGCTGGGGCGGACCGGGCGCGTCCACGTCACGCAGGACGGGGCGGGGCAGGTCTGGGTCGCCGGCGAGACCCGCACGCTGTTCGTGGGCTAAAGCGGCGCGTGACGGAAGCCGGCGCGGATGATCCGCGCCGGCCCCATGCCGCCTAGAAGTGGACGTTCGCGCCGAAGCGGAAGGTCCGGCCGACCGCGCCGATCTGCGTATAGGTCGGGTTGTAGTTGGTCGCGGCGTAATTGCCCGCGTTGAGCGGCGCCTTGGCGTCGAGCAGGTTGATGACGTTGAAGTAGAAGTTGAACTTGTCGTTGACCTTGACGCTGCCGGTCAGGTCGACGTCGATGAAGCGGCGGACGTGGCAGTTGAAGTTCGGATCGCTGCCGCCATAGGTGCTGCCGCCGTTGCAATCGGTGGTGCCGAACTGGTCGAAGGCGACCGCCTTGTAGCCGGCCACGTAATAAGCGGTGCCGGTCAGCGTATAGGCGCCATATTCGACGCTGTTCTGCCAATTGCCGCGCCATTGCGGCGTGCCCGCTCCCGACGAGGTGATATAGGGCGCCTGCGTGCCGACGAAGTCGCTATAGGGCTGGTCGGCGCTCGGCTTGAATAGATAGTGGAGGATGTAGGTCGCCTCCGCGCGGCTGGTGACGTGCAGATCGTCGCTCGGATGGAGCTGGACCAGCGCCGACACGTCGATCCCCGAGGTCTTGAGCGCGGCGGCATTGGCGAAGGGCGAGTTGACGAACAGCGCGCGTTGCGGCGCGTTGGGGAAGGCCGGATCGATCGCATCCGGCGTCACCGTATAGCCGTTGGGCAATTGGGTGCCGGCATAATAAGCCGCGAGCGCCTGGTTCGACAGCGGACCGCCCGAGATCACGTCGGTCTTCTTGATGTTGTAGTAATCGGCGGTGAAGCTCAGCCAGCGCAGCGGCTGGACGACGACGCCGCCGGTGAAGCTGCGCGACAGTTCAGGCTTGATGTTGGGATTGCCGACGGTGTTGAACCCGATCGAGTAGCTCTGGTTGTAGGCGCTGCCGCCCGAACAGGTGCCGTCGGCCGCGACGGTGCCGCCATGCTGCGCCTGGATCGAGCAGGGCGCCTTGGCGGTGGTGAAGCCGATTACCGAACCCGACGTCTCGGCGAAGCTCGGCGCGCGGAAGCCCTTCGAGAAGGTGCCGCGGATCGCGAGCTGGCGGAACGGCGTGAACTTGGCGCCGATCTTCGGCGAGAAGCGATTGTAGCCCTCCTCGTAATGATCGAACCGGCCCGAGCCGTTGATCTCCAGGCTGGTCAGCACCGGCGCGTTGACTTCGAAATAGCCCGATTCGACCGTGCGGCTGCCGACGGCGGTATATTGGTTGAGCCCGATCGTGGTGAGGTTCGGGTTCTGGTTGGGATCGTTCTGCGCCTCGTAGCGGAACGAGCCGCCGACGCCGAGCTGCAGCGGACCGCCGGGCAGCGCGAACAGGTCCTTGGTCAGCACCGCCTGGATCATGTCGAGGTCGCTGGTCGCCTGCGTCCGCACCGCCGGCGACAGCGCGCTGCGCACCGCCGCGCTGTTCTGCGTCGGGTCGACGAAATTGTAGCTGCCGGTGTTGATCGCGTTGGTCAGTGCGGTGAGGTTGAGATAGCCGTTCTGGGTGATGTCGAGCCACGAATGCGCGACCGTCGCCGACACCGAATAGCCCCAGCCGTTGCCGAACCGGCCGTCGATCCCCGCCGCGCCGCGCAGCACGTGGTTCTTGTAATCCGAGGAGCCCGGTATGTCGCCGAAGCGGTAATAGATCGACGCCGGCTGGCCGGTGGCGGCGAAGGGGTTGTTGGGGTTGAGCTGACCGTTGCTCAGCAGCACCGGCAGGACGATGTTCTGCGTGTTGATCGGATTGTACGAGCGGATGTTGGCGGCGGTGCTCGACGCCTTCACCTCGTTCTGGAAATAGGAGGCCATGATATAGGCCTGGGTCTGGTCGTTGACCTGCGCCGTCGCATGAACGGTGACGCCGAAGCGGGTCTGTTCGGGCTGGATCTGGCCATAATCGGCGACGAGATTCTGCTGGCAGCCGTTGCCGGCGGTGCCGCTGATCGGCGTCGTCGAGCCGGTGCAGCCATTGGGGTTGAGCACCTGGAACGGCCCGGTCGCCAGTCCCGATCCGGACAGGACGTTGCCCGGCGTCAGCTGCGTCGTCGGCGCGACCACCGCGCTGGTCGTCGTGCCGGGGACCGCGGACCCGGCATTGTTGTTGTCGCCGCCGATCCCGCTCAGATCGGCGGTGTTGAGCGGGAAGCCGCGGTTGCGCGCCCAGATCGGGTCGTCATGCTGATATTCGCCGCTGATGTAGAGGTTGAACCCCTTGTCCTTGAGATGGCCGGTGCCGAGCGTCAGCGTCGCGCGCTGCTCGCCGCCGTCGCCGCGCTGCGACACGCCGCCCTCGACGGTGCCGTAGACCCCGGTGATCTCCTTTTTCATGATGATGTTGACGACGCCGCCGATCGCGTCGGCGCCATAGCTGGACGAGGCACCGTCCTTGAGCACCTCGACCCGGTCGACGATCGCGTCGGGAATGGTGTTGAGGTCGACGAACGAACGCTGGCCGTCGTCGGACAGCGGATAATTGGCGGTGCGCAGCCCGTCGATCACGGTCAGCGTCGAATTGACCGTCAGCCCGCGCAGCGACACGCCCGACGAGCCTGCGCCGAAGCCCGAGGAGAAAGCGGTCGGGATCGAGCCGCTGCTGTCCGCCGAGATCGAGCGGATCGCATCGGAGACGGTGGTGATGCCCGCCTTGGCGAGCGAGTCCGCGGTCAGCGTGGTGACCGGCGAGGGCGTCTCGGTATCGGTGCGGCGGAACAGCGATCCGGTGACGATGATGTCCGCGCCGGTGGCGGGGGTCGCCTGTGCGGACGGTTGCGCCGCTTGGTCGGGCGCGGCCGCCGCCGGGGCGGCGGTGTCCTGTGCATTGGCGTCCTGGGCGACGGCCGGGCTGGCCGTGATCGCCATGCCGATCATCGCGGCGGGCAACAGCACGGGCAGGGCCGCGCCGCGCATCAGGGACGTCCGGATCGGGGAAACTCGGGTCAAGGCTAGATACTCCACCTGACATCCGCGGGACCGGCGACACGGCCCATTGTCGTGTCGCTGTGCGGAAGCAGCACTCGCTGTCGGGCGAGTTAGGAGGGTGCCGAGCCCGGTGTAAACGACCGGAACGAGCGTAATTGCGGAAGCAGATACGGTGTTGCCCGGCCGCTACGGATAATGACGGTTGCATCATTATCCGATACGGACATTATAACTGTCCATTCTGCTAAGTCACGGACGGGGAACGAAAACTCGTTGAGCATGCAGCTGTAAGCAAATTGTCAGCGAAAAACTGTCATCGAGCTGTCATGTTGCTGGAAAGCGCTCCTGCCGGGTGCGCCCGGCTTCGTAGGGCTCTGTTGCATAAGATCCGTCGAGAGATCGCCGATGCGCGGGGTGGGAGTGGGCCAAGGGAATGTAACTCGAGCGGATATATCAACAAAATGGGACAGCAGCTTTGGCCCGCCGTTCACCCAAACCGCTCCGACAAGGATCCACCACGCCTTGCATTCCTGAAACACCATCGAGATTCGGGAATGGTTGTGGTTGGGGCGTTTCCAACCGTCAGTTCTGGACTGATAAGGCGAAAAGCCGCCGCAACGATACAAATGCCGCGGCGATGGCTCTTAATTCTACTCGGCCGGGCACCGCCAACTGATCAGCTTACCATTTTCATTATCGATCCGCTCGCCGACCTGAACGAAGCCGTTGCGAGCGAGCACTCTTTGTGCCGTTGATTGCTGGTGCTCGTTTCCGCCGTCATCGCCGTCACTCCTGGCGTGGGACGATCCGGTTGCGATCGGGACGGGGATGACCGGTCTTGCTAGCTTCGGTCGACCTCTGCGCGCTTGCGGGTGCTCCGGACCTTGAGCAGGTCATGGCGCGAGAGGATGCCGAGAACCCGATTGGTGCCCACCTCGACGATGGGAATGCGCCCGACCCCGCTCTCGACCATTAAATCGGCAACCTCGCCGATCGGCGAGTGCAAATAAGCGATCTGCTGCGACGAGTCGGACAGCGCTTCGGCAAGCGACGTCTCCGGTAGCTCGCCTCCGACCTGCCAGCGCAGCGCATCGGACCTCGACACCATCGCCACCAGTCGCCCAGCCGCGTCCACCACGGGATATGTCCGGTGCGTCGCGCCGTTCCCGAAATAGGCCACGGCATCCTTGATCGACATCGCCCCCGACAGAACGGCGGGATCGGGTGTCATCACCTGCTCCGCTTGCAGGAACTCGTGCGGATCGACCGTATATTCCTGGAGGATGTGGCGGCCGCGGCGAGCGATCTTCTCGGTGAGGATCGACCGGCGCATGATCAGGACGCTGATCGCATAGGCTCCGGTCGCAGCGGCGATCGTCGCCGGCAAGGCGTCGAAATGGCCCGTCAGCTCGACCGCGAACAGCGCGCCGGTAAGTGGTGCGCGCATGGCACCGCTCATCATCCCCGCCATGCCGACCATCGCCCAGAACCCTGTCGACCCGGGCAGGAACTGCCCAAGCAGGGCACCCAGGGCACCGCCCATGATCAGCAAGGGCGCAAGCACGCCGCCCGACGTTCCCGAACCCAGTGCGACCAGCCACACGATCGCCTTCACGACCAGCAGTGCCAGGATGACCCGCACCGCCAATGATCCGTCGAGCAGTGCCTGGATGTTCGAATAGCCTGCGCCGAGGACGCGGGCGTCGATCAGGCCGCCGATCCCGACGACGATACCGCCCAGCGCCGGCCACCACATCCAATGTACGGGCAGCCGGTGGAACGCGTCCTCGACGCGGTAGAGCAACGCGGATAGCAGAGCCGCCTCCAGCCCGACGAGGACACCCATGCCCAGTGCCAGACCTCCGGTCGGCCACCACGCCTGCACGGGTGCCGCCACGAACGGAAAGAGCGGTGCGGCCCCCAGCAGCATGGGCCGCCAAGCAAATGCCACCAGCGTTCCGATGACCACGGGAACGAAGCTGCGGGGCTTCCACTCGAAGAGGAGGACCTCGATCGCCAGCAGGATCGCGGCGATCGGCGTACCGAATATGCCGGTCATGCCGGCCGCAGCACCGGCAACCAGCAGCGTCTTCCGCTCGGCCGCGCTCAGATGAAAGCGTTGAGCGAAGAGCGATCCGATGGCACCCCCGGTCATGATGATCGGACCTTCCGCGCCGAACGGACCCCCGCTGCCGATCGAAATCGCCGAGGACAATGGCTTGAGGATCGCGACTTTGATCGACAGACGGCTTTCACCGTAAAGAATGGCCTCGATCGCCTCGGGAATCCCGTGCCCCTTGATCTTCTCCGAGCCGAAGCGCGCCATCAGGCCGATCAGCAGACTGCCGATGACCGGTATCGCGACGACCGCCAGGCCGACATGCGCGTTCACGATCTCAACCGGTGCGGCCGATATCCTGCCGAACCAGAAGAGGTTGGTGGCGAGCGCGATGAGCTTCAGCAGAACCCAGGCTCCGAACGCAGCGCCGGTGCCAACGACGACGGCCGCTCCGGCGAGCATAATCATGCGCCGGTCGGCGCTATGATCGGCAAGCCGCTTGGGTTCTGGAATGTTGATTGTGGACGCCGTCATACACACCCGCCGGTTCAGGAACGGCAACCGCTTATATCGCGACACGATATACTTCAACGCTTAGGATACTATCGATGATCGATCGGGATGAGTTGACTGACGCCGACTATGCCGCGCTCGCGGATTTTCGGTATGCGCTTCGGCAGTTTCTGGCGTTCAGCGAGCGCGGCGCGGCAAGCTGCGGTCTGACGCCTCAGCAACACCAGGCGCTGCTCGCCATCCGGGGGGCTGCGCATGCGAACGTCACCGTCGGCTATGTCGCCGAGCGTCTGGCCTTGAAGCCGCATAGCGCGACCGGGCTGGTCGATCGTCTGGAGACGCTTGGTCTGGTCACACGTCGGCCATCCCCCGACGACGGCCGACAGGCCTTGCTCGCACCGACGCAGAAGGCTCGAACGCTCTTGCGGGAGCTGTCGGAGACGCATCGCGAAGAAATCGTGCGGCTTCGCCCCATGCTGACCGAATTGCTCGCCCGCATGGATTGATCCAGTCTGCCAATCGCTCCGGTTGCGACATGTGTCGTATCACGATGTATCGCGCATCAGGGAGTCGGCGACATGCTGCCTGCCGAAGCTGAAGAGCAATATCATATTGCCGCGGAGAAGCTCGATTTGGCAGCGTAACCCCTCCGGTAAATCCGGGGCGGTTCACCGCGTATTAAGCCGAACCGGGATGGGCGCCACAGATATACGCTGCCTCGCCTACCTTAACACCCGACGTGATATTCAGCGGGTCGATCGGCCGGTGGTCATCGCCGCGCCGTGCGCAGCCGCCGGCGCAGCAGCATCGTCACGACCGGCCGGGGCAGTATCGTCGCCAGCCTCACGAGCCCGCTGGTCACCGCGGGAAAACGATAATCGCGGCGTTCGCGGCGTAGCGCGCGAACGATATGGGCGACGCCTTGCCGCTCCGAAATCTCGAACGGGGACGGCATGTCGTGCGTCCGCGTCCGTTCGGTCGCGACGAAGCCGGGATAGATGCTGACGAAGCGGATGCCGTGATCGGCGAATTCGATGCGGCACGTGTCCATCAGCAACCGCATCGCGCCCTTGGCGGCCGAATAGGGGCCTTGCAGCGGCACGCCCATCAACCCCGCGAGGGAATTGGTGTGCGCGACCAGCCCGCCGCGCTGTCGCATCATCTGGCGCAGTACGGGAAACAGGTAATGGACGCAGACATCGTAATTGCTCCGCATGTAACCGATGACTTCGCCCGCGCCGATCGTCCGCAGGTCGATATCGGGCGCGCCGCCGACGTTCATCAAGAGCAGGTCGATCTGCCCGAATTGCGCGATGGTCGCGGCGACCACCACCGCCGCCGCGGCCGCGTCGCGCGCGTCGGCGGGATGGATCGCGCATCGCCCGCCTTGCAAGAGGATCTCGGCGGCGAGGCTTTGCAATTTCGCCTCGCGGCGCGCGGTGGCGACGATCGTCGCGCCTTCGGCGGCCAGATGCAGCGCGACGCCGCGACCCATCCCGCTCGACGCGCCGACGATGAGCACGACCTTGTCCCTGAACATCATCGCCCGTCGCCGATCGGTTTCAGCCCGGCGAGCAGGCGCATCGTCAGTCGCGCGGTCGCACCCCAGGGCGGCCCGAGCCGTTCGAACATGTTGATCGGCCCCGCCTTGTGGACGCCGCGCGCATGGCTGAACCGGCGGAAGCCGTCGCGGCCGTGATACGCGCCCATGCCACTCGGGCCGATCCCGCCGAAGGGCAGGGTGTGCTGGCCGACATGGAGCAGCGTCCCGTTGATCGTGACCCCGCCCGAAGTCGCGCCGTCGAGGATCGCCCGCTGCGTCGCCGAGCCATCGGCAAAGCAATAGAGCGCGAGCGGGCGCGGGCGCGCACGGACGAAGGCCAGCGCCGCGTCGAGCGTGTCATAGGGCTTCACCGGCAGCACGGGGCCGAAGATCTCCTCGCGCATCAATGTGCAATCGTCGGGTGCGCCGAGCACCACCGTCGGCGCGATGCGATGGCTGGTGGATGCCGGGGCAGGGTGGGTCAGTATCTCGGCACCACAGCGACGGGCTTCCTCGATTGCATCGGTCAGACGCCGGTGGTGGCGCGCATCGATGACGTTGCTGTAATCATTGTTGTCGGCGATCGACGGATAGCGGCGCACCGCAGCCGCCAGCACGCCCTCGGCGAAGCGCCGCGCCGACGCCGCCGGCACCAGCGCATAATCGGGTGCGACGCAGGTCTGGCCGGCGTTGAGATAGCGGCCGAAGGCGATCGATCCGGCGGCGCGTTCGATCGCGTAATCGGGGGCGACGATCGCCGGCGACTTGCCGCCGAGTTCGAGCGTCACCGGTGTCAGATGCTCGGCGGCGGCGCGCAGGATATGGCGCCCGACATTGGTCGATCCGGTGAAGACGAGATGATCGAGCGGCAAGCCCGATAGGGCTTGCGCCACCTCGACCCCGCCGGTCACGACGGTCAGCCGGTCGGCGTCGAACCGTTCCGCGACCAGCCGGGCTAGCAGCGCCGCGAAGGCGGGTGAGGATTCGGAAGGCTTGATCAGCACGCGATTGCCCGCGGCGAGTGCATCGAGCGCCGGCCCGAGCGTCAGGAACAGCGGGTAGTTCCACGGCGCGATCACGCCGATCACCCCGAGCGGTTCGTACCGCACCCAGGCAGTGCCCGGTTTCAGGCTCAGATCGACGCGCCGCGGTTCGTCGCGCATCCAGTGTTTCAGATGGCCGCGGGCGTGGCGGATCGCGGTGATGAGCGGGACGATCTCCAATATGTCGGTCTCGCTCCGCGACCGGCCGCCGAAGTCGTCGGAGATCGCCTGCGCGAGCGCCGGGCGCCCGTCGAGCAGCAGGCCGTGCAGCGAATCGAGCAGCGCCCGCCGCGTCGCAAGGTCGGCGGCGGGTGCCTCGCGCGAGGCGCGATACTGGCGGTCGAAGGCGGCGTGCAACGCCTGCGCGTCGGGGGTCATATCCATCCTCTCCATCATGCGTCGCCGGGCGACACCTTGCGACCCTATGGCGCTCGATCGGATATAACAAGATCAACGCTCACATATAGATGTAGCGTAGATTATAAAAGCTGATAGGGTGATCGTATCGACTCGGTGAAGAAGTCGACACGATGGAGAGGAGCGACATGGTCGATCGCGAGAGCGTCGCATCGGCACGGACCGGTGCGTCCGCAGCCGATGCCTACCGTCTTTATGCCGATGCGCTCGCGGGCGAGCGGCTGCCCGCTGCCTTCGTCGATCTCGACGCGCTCGACCGCAACGGCGAGCGGCTTGGCGCGCGTGCGGCGGGACTGCCGGTCCGGCTCGTCACCAAGTCGATCCGCTCGGTGGCGATCCTGCGCTATCTGCTCGCCAGCTTTTCGTATCTGCAAGGCCTGCTCTGCTTCTCGCCCGCCGAGGCGGCGTGGCTGGCGGGGCAGGGGTTCGACGATCTCGTCGTCGCCTACCCGACCGTCGAGCGGAGCGAGATCGCGCTGGTCGCGGCGGCGGTACGCGGTGGCGCGTCGATCACGCTGATGGTCGATCATGTCGACCAGCTCGACATCATCGATGCCTGCGCGGCTGCGGCGGCGACCTCGCTGCCGGTGGCGATCGACATGGACGCGTCGACCGCTTTCCCCGGCGTGCATTTCGGCGTCTATCGCTCGCCGGTGGCGACCCCGGCGGCGGCGCTGGCGCTCGCCGCGGAGATCGCGCGGCGGCCCTATCTGCGGCTCGACGGGGTGATGGGCTATGAGGGCCAGATCGCCGGTCTCAACGACGCCGTGCCGGGCCACGCGGTGCGCAACCGCATCATCCGGACGCTCAAGGCGCGCTCGATCCGCGACGTCCGGCGGCGGCGGGGCGCGATCGTCGCCGCGCTGCTAGCGGCCGGACACCGGCTGCGCTTCGTCAACGGCGGCGGCACGGGCAGCTTCGAGAGCACCGCACGCGATCCCAGCGTCACCGAGCTTGCGGCGGGATCGGGCTTCTATCTGCCGGGGCTATTCGATCATTATGCGATCCGCCTCGGCGAGCCTGCCGCGGGCTTCGCGCTGCCCGTCACGCGCCGTCCGACGGCCGGGATGGTGACCTGTGCGGGCGGCGGCTATCCCGCCTCCGGTCCGATCGGGGCCGACCGGCTGCCCAAGCCGTGGCTACCGGCGGGCACGATGCTGATCACCAACGAGGGCGGCGGCGAGGTGCAGACGCCGGTGCGGCTCGCCGCCGCCGGCGCACTGCCGATCGGCGCCCCCGTCTTCTTTCGCCACGCCAAGGCCGGCGAGCTCTGCGAGCGCTTCGAGACGCTGCTGCTTCTGCGCGGCGGTGCGATCGTCGACCGCGTCGCGACCTATCGCGGCGACGGCCGCTGCTTCTTCTGACCTGCAACGACAGGATTGCGCCAACGGCAAAGGGGATGACGATGACACGGCACGGATTACATTACGGGATGCTCGCCATCGCGCTGGCCGGATCGACCGGCGCGCGCGCGCAGACCGCCGATCAGCCCGCGGCGCCGGCCGATGGCGATATCGTCGTCACCGCGCAACGTCGGTCCGAACGGTTGCAGGACGTGCCGATCGCGGTGACCGCGATCACCGGCGACGATCTGCGCGAACGCCGCATCGCCGACGTGCTCGACCTGTCGGGCCGTGTCCCTGGCCTGCAGATCCGTTCGGCGGACAATGGCGCCAATCCGCGCATCTTCATCCGCGGCGTCGGCCTCAACGACTTCAACCCGGCGACCGCCAGCGCGGTCGGCATCTACGTCAACGGCGTCTACGTCGCCTCGACGCTGGCGCAGCGCGACGCCTTCTTCGATCTCGGGCAGGTCGAGGTGCTGCGCGGACCGCAGGGGACGCTGTACGGCCGCAACACCACCGGCGGCGCGATCAACGTCACCACGCGCAAGCCGGGCGATACGCCCGAGGGCGACCTGTCGCTCGATTACGGCCGCTTCGATGCGGTGACGTTGCAGGGCGGGGTGAGCGCGCCGGTCGTGCCCGACCTGCTCGCGGTGCGCGTCGCCGGCCTCTACCAGCGCGACGACGGCTATATGCGCAACACGCTCACCGGCGATCGCGGCAACAACGTCGATCGCTGGGCCGTGCGCAGCAGCGCCCATGTCACGCCGTCGAGCACGATCACCGACGATCTCACCGTCAATGCCAGCCGCTCGAGCGGTGGCTCGCTTCAGGCATATTCTCGCTCGCTAATCCCGCAGACCGCGGCGGCGACCGGAGCGGACGGCCTGTGCGCGCCGGCTTTCTACACCTCCGGGCAATGCACCAACATCCTCGGCTACGCCAATACCAGCCGCAACCTCTACGAGGGCGCCTACCGGTTCGAAGGGCGCGACCGGGTCAGCCTCTATGGCGTCGGCAACACCGTGTCGGTCGATCTCGGTACGGTCAGCCTGATCGCGGTGACCGGATTCCAGCATGCCACCCGCAACGATCAGGAGGATACCGACGCCAGCCCGGTGCCGGTCGTCGCTGCCTCCTACATCATCCGGCAGGACACGGTCAGTCAGGAATTGCGGCTCCAGTCGAACGGCCACGGCCGGCTGCGCTATGTCGCCGGTCTCTATTATGCGCATGATCTGATCCGCAACGCCTCGTCGTTCGACGTCTTGCCCGGCCTGCGTTCGCCGACCGCGGACAATCCGAGCGGCGTCGATCTCGCCGCGGGGATCGGCGACTTCGCCTGGCCATCGCGGCAGGCGACCGACAGCTATGCCGCCTTCGGCCAGCTCGACTACGACCTGACGCCGCGGCTGACGTTGACCGGCGGCCTGCGGTATTCCGCCGATCGCAAGGACTTCACCTATCGCGCCGACGCCGCCGGCGGCAGCATCACCCTGTTCACCTTCGCCGATGCCAAGACATTCGGCGCGTGGTCGGGCCGCGCCGGCCTGCAATACCGGTTTTCGGAGGCTGCCAACGTCTACGCGAGCTACAATCGCGGCACCAAGAGCGGCGGCTTCTTCAGCGGCTTTGCACAGGATTCGTCGCTGATCGGTCCTTACAGGGACGAGACGGTGGACGCTTATGAGGTGGGTGCCAAGACGCAATGGCTCGACCGCCGGCTCGGGCTCAATCTCTCGGCCTTCTATTACGATTACCGCGATCTGCAGGTCTATACCTCGGTGGTGCAGGGGCTCATTACGACACAGCTCTTCACCAACGCCTCGGCGGCGCGAATCTACGGTGCCGAAATCGAACTGACCGCGCGACCGATCGACGGGCTCAACCTCGCCGCCTCGACATCGCTGCTCGACGCCACCTATCGCAACTTCATCTCGCAGGGGGCCGACTATTCGGGCAATCGCCTGCCATCGGCGCCCAGGGTCAGCGTCCAGGCGAGTGCCGACTATCGCAAGCCGATCGGCAGCGGTGCGCTCGTCGCGCGCGCCGATTTGTCCTATCGCAGCCGCGTGTTCTTCGACACGTCGAACGCCGCCCGGCTCGGCGACCCCGCGCGTGCCTTCGTCGACGGGCGGATCGGCTGGCAGTTCGCCGGGGACCGCTACGAGGCGGCATTGTGGGTCCGCAACCTGTTCGACGTACCGGTCATCTCCGACATCACGCCGCTGCCCGCGCTCGGCTTCGACGCGATCGTCGTCGGGCGGCCGCGGACCTGGGGCCTGTCGCTGCGGGCGCACTACTGATGGCGGCACCCACGACCCGCGCGGCCTATGTCGCCGCCTTCGTCGCCGGGGTCTATGGCATCCTGATGGCTGGGCTCGCGCCGCTGCTGCTCGGTACGCTCGTCACCGAGGGTCATCTTACCGCGGCGCAGCTCGGGCTGGCCGCGACCGCCGAGCTGGTGACGATGGGACTCGCCGCGGGCGCCGCCAGTCTGCTGGTCGAATGCGTGTCGCCGCGGGTGCTGGCGCCGATCAGCGTGGTGGCGATCATGGTGCTCGATGCCGCGACCGGCCGCGCCACCGGCATCGGCGTCATCCTGATGCGCGCACTCGCCGGCGTGCCGAGTGGCGTGCTGATCGGCCTCGTCACCGCGATGATCGTCCGGTCGGCACAGCCGGCGCGGCAGGCGGGCCTCTATCTCACCATCCAGACGGTGGCGCAGCTCGCCTGCGCCGCGCTGATCGGTGGGCTGGTCGCGCAACGGCTGGGCGCGGCGGCGGGATTTCTCGCCGTCGCCGCGCTCGGCGCGCCGGTCGGGCTCGTCGCGCTGTGGACGCCGGCACGGCTGTCACCGTTCGCCGCCGGACGGGGGATCGCATTGCCCGACGTCTATGGCTGGCTGGCGCTGGTCGCCGCCTTCTGCTTCTTTGCCGGCATCCTTGCCATTTGGATCTATCTCGAACCGCTCGCGCATCAGGCCGGGCTGTCGCCCGCCACCGCCGGGCTGGCGGTGGTGCTCGCACTGGCGGGGCAGGTGGTCGGCGGCGCGCTGGGTGCCGCGAGCGTGCCGCATTGGCCATGTCGCGTCGTCCTGCTCGGCTCGACGTTCGTGCTGGTCGTCGCCGCGGCGATATTCGCGACGTTGCCCGGCGCCACGCTCTTCCTCGCCACCGCAATCCTCTTCGGACTGCTCTGGGCCTTCGCCAGCCCGTATTTCACGCGGCTGCTGATCGACGTCGATCCCAGCCATCGCGCCGCCTTGCTCGGGTCGGCGGCGCTGCTGCTCGGCTGCGCGACCGGGCCAACGCTCGCTTCGCTGAACGTTGGCGATGTCGACGTGCGCGGCTGCCTGCGCCTCGGCACCGGGATGCTGACCGTCGCCGGTGGTATCGTGCTGCTGCTTCCCGTTCTCCGGCGACTGGGCGGGATCGCCTTCGCCCAACCGAAAGATCGATCATGACCGAATGGAGCAACTGGTCGGGCAGCGTCGTCGCGCATCCCGCCGCGGTCGCGCGTCCGCGCGGTCTCGACGAACTGGCGGCGATCGTCGCCGGCGCTCGACGGCTGCGTCCGGTTGGCGCGGGCCATTCGTTCATGCCGCTGTGCCAGACCGAGGGGACCTTGCTGTCGCTCGCCGATCTCGAAGGCGATGTCGAGGTCGCCGCCGACCGCCGCTCGGTCTGGGCACCTGCCGGCTGGAGCCTCGCGCGGCTGACCGACGCTTTGTGGGCGGAGGGGCTGTCGCTCTACAATCAGGGCGACGTCAATCCGCAGGCGCTCGCCGGCGCCGCCGCCACCGGTACCCACGGCACCGGCGAGACGCTCGGCAGCATCGCCACGCAGGTCACCGGTGTCCGGCTGATGCGCGCCGACGGCACGCTCGTCACCTGCGACGCGCAGACCGAACCCGCATTGTTCCAGGCGCAACGGCTCGGCCTCGGGCTGCTCGGCGTCGCCGTGGCGATGCGGATCGCGGTACTGCCGGCCTATCATCTCGAGGAGCGGGTCGAGCGCTGGCCGCTTGCCGTGGTGCTCGACCGGTTCGACGAGCTGGCGGCGGCGTCGCGGCACATGGAATTCTGGGTCTTTCCTTATGCGGACCACGTCATCCTCAAGCGGCTGCATCCGGTCGAGCCCGAGGGCCCTTATCGTCACGCCAACGACGTCAACGAGGGCGCCTTCCGCGTCGCCTGCAACATCTCACGGCGCCGGCCGGGGCTGATCCCCATGCTCCAGCGCGGCATGATGCACGCGATCGGCGGCCCGAAGCGCCGCGTCGGCCCCGCCTATCGGATCTTCGCGCAGGAACGGACCGTGCGTTTCGAGGAGATGGAATATGAGGTGCCGCGTGTCGACGGGCTGGCGACGTTGCGCGAGGCGCTCGGCTACGTCCGAAAGGCGCGGCTGCCGCTTTCCTTTCCATTCGAGGTGCGTACCGTCGCGGGTGACGATATCTGGCTGAGCCCGTTCCACGCCGGACCGTGCCTGTCGATTTCGGTCCATCAATATGCCGGCATGCCGTGGCGCGATGAGTTCGCCGCGGTCGAGTCGATCCTGCGCGGCGCGGGCGGGCGGCCGCACTGGGCGAAACGCCACACGCTCGATCCGGCAAGCGCGCACGCGCTCTACCCGCGGCTCGCCGACTTCCTCGCGGTGCGCCGCGACGTCGATCCGGAGGGCAAGTTCGTCAACGCCTTCTTCGGCCGGCTGTTCGCCATCAGGGGGTGACAGGGCGCGGCGACAAACGGCCGTTTGCCTTCGGCGGCGTGGCAAGCCACAGCGATCCCGTCATGGTCCAACCACGCCGACTTCCGATGCAGGAGCGCAGTCTCCGCCGCCGCGAGGCGATCCTCGTCGCCGCGCAGGAGCTGCTCGTCACCGAAAACCCCGAGGATCTCGCAATGCGCGAGGTGGCGCGCCGCGCCGGGATCTCGATCGGCTCGCTCTATCAATATTTCCCGTCGAAGCCCGCGATCCTGCGCGCGCTGGTATTGCGCAATCTCGAGAAGGTCGGCGAACTGCTGCGCACCGAGGTGGAGACGCTGCTCGCCGATCATGGTGGCCGGCCGACGATCGTACAGGCCGTCGACCGGATCATCGACGCGTATGTGAACCATTATCGCAGCCATCCCGAGACGATCGCGGTGTGGGCCGGGGCGCAGGCCGATCTGGAGCTGCGCCGACTTGACGTGATCGATACGCATGCCACCGCCGACTTCATGGTCGCGCCGATGATGATCCTGCTATCGTCGTCCGACCGCGATCGGATCCTGTCGGCGGCGCTGCTCATCACCGAACTCGCCGGCCATGCGGTGCGGCTGGCGCTCGCGGTCGAGTCGCCGATGACTGAGCGAATCGTCGCGCAATTCAAGACGATGGTCGTCGCGGTCCTCGAAGCCAATCGCGAGGCGGGTTAGCGCGGCGTCATGCTCCGCTTCACCTCCAGCCGCAGCCCGAGAAGGAAGGCGATTTCCGCCACGACGAACAACGGCCCGACGATCAGGCCGGACAGATCGTCGACGAACGCCGGTTTGCGGCGTTCGAAATAATGGCCGACGAATTGAAACGCCCAGCCTACCACGAAGGCGCCGATCCCGATCCCCAGCCACGCGCCGGTGGACAGGCCGGCGACCGCGACGCCCACCCAGCAGCTCAGCGCGAGCAATATGGTCATGACGAGCCCGAACCGCAGGTCGAGCCTCAGATAGAAGACCGCGACCGCCGCCGACAGCAGCATCGCCGGTGTCAGCGACATACCCCCGCCCACTGCGATCGCCGGCCGAGACGCGAGGATCGCGATCGCCAGCACGATCAGCGGTATGCCGAGCATATGCGTTGCGATATTGCGTTCGTCGCGATGATAGTCGGCATAAACGGACAAATGCCTCACGAGGTCGGTCATCGTGATTCTCCTCTGGTCTCAAATGACGATAGTTGATGCGTGCGGTTGCGACTGTCGCATGGGCGACATCGGAAGCGCGCGGTGACCCGCGACGCCATGCTGGCCATCCTCGCCGAGGGGGCGTGGTTCAACCGACTGTCGCCGTCCTTCCGTGCGGCGTTGCTCGCGGACGGGCGGGAGATGCGGTTTGCGGCGGGGGCGCCGGTCTTCTGGCGCGGCGACACCGCCGACGGGCTTTACGCGGTGCTCGACGGAGCGGTCGAGATCGGTGGGGTCGATGCGGCCGGTCACGCCGCGACCTTGATCCATGTGCAGCCGGGCATGTGGTTCGGCGAGATCGCGCTGATCGACGGCATGGCGCGCACCCACGACGCGATCGCGGTGCGCGAAACGATGTTGCTTTGCGTTCCGCGCGGACCGCTGTTTGCCGGTCTGGACCAGCGGCCCGGTCATTGGCGCGAATTGGCGTGGCTGACCACGGAGAAACTCCGTCTCAGTTTTCGGGCGGCCGAGGCCGCATCGCTGCTCAGCGCGCCGCAGCAGGTGGCGACCCGGTTGATGATGATGGTCGATGGCTATGGGGGCACGGGCGCGCGCCATACCACGCTAAGGCTTTCGCAGGAGCAACTCGCGGCGATGCTTTCGCTGTCCCGTCAGACGGTCAACCGCATTCTAAAAGCGCTCGAACAGAATGGCGTGATCGCCGTCAGTCATAGCCGAATAGACATCGTGAACCTTTCGTCGTTACGAAAAATCTGTGAACAACTGACAGGTCTTCCGTGATCCCAGGTGAAAGCTATGCTGTGTACAGGGTTTAGTGCTTGCCGATCTGCCGCCGCTTAGCTCGAGCGCCTCGTCAAGCGTGATTGTCCCGCCCACTATGGTCATTTACAACGAGGGTGATCGTGTCTGTCGGCGGCCGCGAGACCCGGACGGCAATCTGATCGAAATCTCGTCCTACGATGAATAGGTTCGTCACCGAATCACCAAGGCGACGACCGACATCAGGCCGGCGTTTGCCCGTTAAGCGATGGGCGGGCCGGGCAGCGGATCGATCGCCAGCACGAGACGACGTTCGCCAGTCGCGCTGATTGGTGGCGAGCG